>JABDKT010000064.1 GCA_013002065.1 Flavobacteriaceae bacterium | reverse complement strand
TTTGCAACAATACATCCGATCTTATAATATTGGACGTTGCTTTGATTTCAATATCCTGAATTGCATCTATATCTTTTTGAACCAAATCCAAATAATATTCGGCACTATCGAGATGCGTCTTGTAATAAGTCTTCGCAAGTGCGAGGAGAGAATCCACACGCTGTTTCTCTACAGTATTGGTAATCGTGTCCTGGCTCTGAAGAGAGAGGTTGCTAAAAAAAATACAAAGAAGTAATAAAAATGACCTCATTTTGCGGGTAGCTAGTAGCATGAAAGTACAAAAAATGTCTGTAACAATCTGAATTTTAAGGATTAAACACACCTGAATCCGACGTCAAAAAAATAAAAATTTTATTATGCGTGCATAGGATTTTTCAGAATATAGTTGTATCTTCGTCCACCGAAAAATTAACGATTAAACAACAAGATTTATATGAAGATTTTAGTGTGTATTAGTCATGTTCCAGACACTACTTCCAAGATTAATTTCACGGAAGGAGACACCAAATTCGATACCAACGGAGTTCAGTTTGTGATTAATCCAAACGATGAGTTCGGACTTACCCGTGCTATGTGGTTTAAAGAAAAGCAAGGAGCTACAGTTCATGTCGTGAATGTAGGCGGGCCCGAAACAGAACCCACCTTACGCAAAGCATTGGCCATTGGAGCCGATGAAGCCATTCGAGTAAATACTGCTGCTACCGATGGATATTCTGTCGCCAAGCAATTAGCTGCCGTAGTTTCTGAAGGTGGTTACGATCTCGTAATTGGTGGACGAGAGTCTATCGATTACAATGGTGGAATGGTTCCCGGAATGCTAGCAAAACTTATTGGAGCCAATTTTGTAAATACCTGTATTAGTTTAGAGGTTGATGGAACAAATGCCACGGCTGTGCGTGAAATTGACGGAGGAAAGGAAACCTTAAAAACCAGCCTTCCGCTTGTGATTGGAGGACAAAAAGGATTGGTAGAAGAAAGTGATTTACGCATCCCAAATATGAGAGGTATCATGCAGGCCAGATCCAAGCCACTTCATGTTAAGGAACCGGTAAATGCTACTGCTGAAACCACAGCCACTCAATTTGAAAAACCCGCTCCGAAAGGTGCCGTAAAATTGGTGGATAATGTGGAAGAGCTCATCAACTTATTACATAACGAAGCAAAAGCTATTTAAAGAAAAATATATGTCAGTTTTAGTTTATACAGAATCCGAAGGAGGAAAATTTAAAAAAGTAGCTCATGAAGCTGTTTCTTATGCCAAAGGGATCGCCGATGCCATGGGAACAACTGTCACTGCTGTAAGTGTGAATGTTTCTGGAAGTGAAGAACTTGGAAATTATGGTGCATCGAAAGTGTTGGAAATTAATGATTCGGCCCTAGAATCTTTCAATGCTTCTGCCTATGCAGATGCTATTTCAGAAGCTGCCAAAAGCGAGGGCGCTAATGTGGTGGTCCTCACCTCCAGCGCAAATAGTAAATTTCTAGCTCCTCTAGTAGCGGTAAATTTAGAAGCCGGATATGTTCCTAATGTAACTACCTTGCCCGAAAGCACTGCACCTTTCAAAGTAAAACATTCGGTGTTTACCAATAAGGCATTTGCACACACCGAAATCAATACGGAAAACAAAGTAATTGGTCTGGCAAAAAATGCTTACGGTGTCAAAGAAAATCCAACTTCAGTTTCTGCCGAAAGTTTCTCACCACAAATCAATGAGGGCGGTGTTGAAGTAGTCTCTGTAGACAAAGCCACAGATAAAGTTACAATTGCAGACGCCGAGATCGTTGTTTCGGGTGGAAGAGGTTTAAAAGGTCCCGAAAATTGGGGATTGATTGAAGATCTTGCCGAAACTTTAGGAGCGGCCACCGCTTGTTCCAAACCCGTGAGTGATATGGGATGGAGACCTCACAGCGAGCATGTTGGGCAAACGGGAAAACCGGTAGCTTCCAATTTATATATCGCGATCGGAATTTCGGGTGCGATTCAACATTTGGCAGGAATAAATTCCTCCAAAGTAAAAGTGGTGATCAATAACGATCCCGAGGCACCATTCTTTAAGGCAGCCGATTACGGAATCGTTGGAGACGCTTTTGAAGTTGTTCCTCAACTCACAGAAAAATTAAAAGAGTTTAAAGCGCAAAACGCATAATTTTTTATTAATTTGTGCCTGACTTATAGGGCTGTTTAAATATGGAAAGTCCCTGTTTAAACAGCCTTTTTTCAATCCATCGTATGAGCTTAGTTAGACTGAACATAAAGGGGATTTCATACAGCCAAACACAAAATGGTGCCTATGCCCTAATTTTAAGTGAAGAAGACGGTGAACGAAAATTACCAATCGTAATTGGAGCCTTCGAAGCACAGTCGATCGCTATTGCTCTGGAAAAAGAAATTAAACCTCCCCGTCCCTTAACCCACGATCTTTTTAAAAATTTCTCCGACCGATTTGAAATTGTAGTGAAACAAGTGATCATTCATAAATTGGTGGACGGTGTTTTCTATTCAAGTATCATTTGTGAAAAGGATAAATTGGAGGAGATTATCGATGCCCGCACCAGTGATGCTATCGCTTTAGCCTTGCGATTCAAAGCACCTATTTACACCTATAAAAATATACTCGATAAAGCGGGTATTTATCTTAAAACACCAGGTAAAGAAGATGACATCTCTAAAAAAGAGGAGGCCGTTATCGAAGAGTTAATTTCTGGAGAGGACAAAGAAGCAGCCAGATTTACGGAGGATTTCAGCAAACACACCCTCAAAGAACTCAACACCATGCTCGATGAAGCCGTTTCTAATGAAGATTATGAAAAAGCGGCTGCTATTCGTGATGAAATTTCTAAACGAGGTAAATAATTTATGAGGCAAACCCTACTTCTTCTCGCTTTTCTTTTTTCCTTCGGAAATATTATAAGTCAAAACATTGAAAAAACATGGCAATTTAGCGCCATCGAAAACACTCAGGGTGAGTCGCTTTTCAGAATTAATCCTGAAAATGACACCTTCGAATTGGAAGATGGGAAGTTCAACTACTCACTGGAGGCCAAAGACAATTTACAAGCCTCTGGAGACTATATACTTCAGAATAATTTACTAGTCCTATTTTATAACGAGCCCAAGGATACTATTAGACGCTATCGCATTAATGAAGCTACAGACAGCACCTTAGTATTTACCGAAAATGAGGTGAGTTATAAGTTTGTGAGTTCTACAGGTACTACTGAAATATTAGAAACTGAAGTAACGGAAGAACAACCAACGATCATTCCCTCTCAAGGATTTTCAATGGACAGTTTGTGGCGCGGAATACTAGGGATGTTCACGTTGATTCTCATCGCTTATCTTTTCAGTGCCAACCGAAAAGCCATCAATTGGAAGACCGTAGGCATTGGATTGTCCTTTCAATTACTGATTGCTATTGGCGTATTAAAAGTTCCATTTATTCAAAGTGCATTCGAAGCGGTTGGAAAGGTCTTTATAAGCATTCTAGATTTCACTAGAGCTGGAAGTAAGTTTTTATTTGAAGGATTGGTGGTCGATATGGATACCTTCGGATTTATTTTCGCCTTCCAAGTATTACCAACCATTATCTTCTTTTCGGCCTTGACTTCGGTGTTATTTTACCTTGGGATTATTCAAAAAGTGGTAAAAGCCTTTGGTTGGTTACTCTCGAAATTGCTGAAAATTTCCGGAGCCGAAAGTTTGAGTGTTGCCGGAAACATCTTTTTAGGACAAACGGAAGCGCCATTGCTTATAAAGGCATATTTGGAAAAAATGAACAAGTCGGAGATACTGCTGGTCATGATTGGCGGTATGGCCACCGTGGCAGGTGCAGTATTAGCAGCCTACATCGGATTCTTGGGTGGTGACGATCCTGCACTTAGATTAGTTTTTGCTAAACACTTATTGGCTGCTTCTGTTATGGCGGCACCGGGCGCTATTGTCATCTCCAAAATGTTATACCCTCAAACTGAAGAAGTAAATACCGATGTAAAAGTTTCTTCGGAAAAGATAGGTTCCAATATACTCGACGCCATTGCCAACGGAACCACCGAAGGATTGCGTCTTGCCGTAAATGTAGGCGCGATGTTATTGGTATTTGTTGCTTTTATTGCTATGGCCAATGGAATTTTGGGCTGGGTAGGTGATGTCACAAATTTGAACGAATGGGTAGCGGCGAATTCGGCGTATCCCGAACTGTCTTTAGAAGCTATCTTAGGAACCATTTTCGGTCCTTTAATGTGGCTTATTGGTGTTCCACAGGAGGATATGATGATGATGGGGCAATTGCTGGGAATTAAATTAGCGGCCAGTGAATTTGTAGGCTATATCCAATTAGCCGAACTCAAGAATGTGGCGAACACGCTGCATTTAAACTACGAAAAGTCCATTATTATGGCGACCTATATGCTATGTGGTTTCGCAAACTTCGCTTCCATCGGTATTCAAATTGGGGGAATAGGATCATTAGCTCCCGGACAGCGAAAGTTGTTGTCAAAGTTCGGGATGCGCGCGTTATTAGGTGGTTCGATTGCTTCTCTTATTTCGGCAACCATTGCTGGAATGATAATAGGTTAAATAGTTAATAACTTATAATAATTCTGAACTCTCACAGTTAATTTCAATAGGATAGTTTTTTATTTTTAGCCATCCAATTATTTGTTGAAGATGAAGCAATACCACGACCTTGTAAAACACGTTTTAGAGCACGGAAACGAAAAAAATGATAGAACCGGCACCGGAACTAAAAGTGTTTTTGGCTACCAAATGCGTTTCGACCTTAGCGAGGGATTCCCAATGGTTACTACCAAAAAGTTACATTTAAAATCTATAATTTACGAACTCTTATGGTTTCTGAAAGGAGACACTAACGTGAATTATCTACAGGAGAACGGGGTTCGCATTTGGAACGAATGGGCCGACGAAAATGGTGATCTCGGACCGGTTTACGGTTATCAATGGAGAAATTGGAACGGTGATGAAATCGATCAAATTTCCGAAGTAATCGAAAGCCTAAAACATAATCCGGACAGTCGCAGAATGTTGGTAAGTGCCTGGAATCCGAGTGTTTTACCCGATACTTCCAAGCCCTTTTCAGAAAATGTTGCGAATGGCAAAGCAGCACTACCACCTTGCCACGCCTTCTTCCAATTCTATGTGGCCAACGGAAAACTATCTTGTCAGTTGTACCAACGAAGCGCCGATATATTTTTGGGTGTTCCATTTAATATCGCATCCTATGCCTTGTTTACCATGATGATGGCTCAAGTATGCGGTTACGAAGCAGGAGATTTTATTCACACCTTTGGCGATGCACATATTTACTCCAACCATTATGAACAATTAGAGCTTCAATTGTCGAGAGAACCACGCCCCTTACCGAAAATGTTGCTAAATCCAGATGTAAAAGATATCTTTGGCTTCAGTTTTGATGATTTTACCCTAATGGACTATAATCCGCACCCACACATAAAAGGAGTTGTTGCGGTTTAAAAACTTACTTATGAAAAATGTTTTATTTATCCTTTGCCTAGTGGTTACTACTATGGGCTTTTCTCAAGAATGGGGAAGTGTCAATAGGAATAAGGTAACTATGAAAGAAGTCGCTCCCATCTGGCCCGGATGTGAAGGGAAAAGTGGATCGGGAATCGATGCTTGTTTCAAGCAAAAGTTAGCTCAGCACATTGGAAAGAATTTTAAGTATCCAGCCGATGCTTACAAGAAGAATGAGCAAGGAAGAGTTGTGGTTGAGTTTTTTGTAAACGAACAAGGACTCGTGGATATCAAGCGCGTTAGCGGTGGAAGTCCGTTGCTTCAAAAAGAGGCAAAGCGAAATATCATGGCTATGCCAAAAATGGCGAAGCCCGGAATGATGGCAGGTAAACCCAGAGCGATAAAATATACAGTCCCAATTACCTTTAAAACAGGAAAATAATTAGACTTAACATATCTTAAACACCTTCGATACAGAGATTTTGTATCTTTAAAGTGTCAACATAATAGTTGGCACTTTTTTTATGATATCTACTCAAAATTTAATCTCCTTTTTACTACAAACCCGAGAATTTACCGAGGAATTATGCAAGCCACTGGAAATTGAAGATTACGTTGTTCAACCCAACATTAACGTATCTCCTCCCAAATGGCATCTTGGACACACCACTTGGTTTTTTGAAGAATTTATTCTGAAACATTACAAAACAAATTACAAATTATTTCACGAGGACTTCGCCTTTGTTTTAATAGTTATTACGAAAATATAGGAAAGCGGGTAGTTAGAAATGATAGAGGAAATTTATCTCGCCCAGGTGTAAGGCAGGTTTACGATTATCGGCATTATGTGACCAACGAGTTAAAAGAATTATTGGAGACAGATATTTCCGAAGAAATTGAAGAAATATTGCTCATCGGAATACATCATGAAAAACAGCACCAAGAACTCTTATTAAGCGATATCAAATTTATTCTAGGAAACAATCCCTTGTTACCAAAATATAACGAAACGACAAACGAAAACCCTATACAGTCTTACGA
>JABDKT010000063.1 GCA_013002065.1 Flavobacteriaceae bacterium | reverse complement strand
GTTGATCCTTGTGACTTTGTATTGGCGAATCAAACCTTACCTCCAAGTCAGGAGTGGTTAGATGCCGATTGTGATGGTGATGGTGTAACCAACGGTGATGAAGTTGCCGATGGTACCGATCCTCTTGATGAGTGTGATTTAGTTTTCACTAGTCAAACAGTACCACCAAGTCAAGCTTGGATAGACGGAGATTGTGATGGTGATGGTGTGACTAATGGTCAGGAAGTGATCGATGGAACCGATCCGGTTGATCCTTGTGATTACGATCCTTTAAGTCAGGACACAACAACTATTAGTGAAGCATGGGAAAACCTTGATTGCGATGGTGACGGTGTAACTAATGGACAAGAAATCCTCGACGGAACTAGTCCTCTTGACGAGTGTGATCTTGTATTCACTAGTCAGGATACAACACCAACACAAGAGTGGTTGGATGGAGATTGTGATGGAGACGGCGTGACAAACGGACAAGAAGTTCTAGACGGAACGGATCCGGTTGATCCATGTGACTTTGTATTGGCAAATCAAACCTCACCACCAACTCAAGAATGGTTGGATACCGATTGTGATGGTGACGGTGTTACCAATGGCGATGAGATAATCGATGGTACAGATCCATTAGATCCTTGTGATCTTGATTTCATGAGTCAAACAGTACCACCTAGTCAGGAATGGTTAGATGGAGATTGTGACGGTGATGGAGTAACAAACGGTCAGGAAGTGCTAGATGGTACCGATCCTGTTGATCCATGTGAGTACAAGCCTTTAAGTCAAGATACCACAATTACAAGTGAAGAGTGGGACAATCTAGACTGTGACGGTGACGGTGTTACCAATAAGGACGAAATATTAGACGGAACTAATCCATTAAACTTCTGTGACTTCATTTTAGAGAGTCAAACTGTTGATCCTTCTCAAGAATGGTTAGATGCAGATTGTGATAACGATGGTCTTCCAAATGGTGACGAAGTTGCCATAGGAACAGATCCTCTTGATCCTGATACAGACGGTGACGGAGTAGTTGATGGTGATGAAGTAGATAGCGGAACTGATCCACTTGATATTTGTGACTTCATATTTGCAGATCAAACAGTAACTCCTTCCGAAGAATGGGATGCCTTAGACTGTGATGGTGACGGTGTAACAAATAGCCAAGAGGTTATGGATGAAACCGATCCTACCGAGCCTTGTGACTTCCTATGGGAAAGTCAGGATATCACGACGGTGAGCGCAGAGTGGTTGTTGCTTGATTGTGACGATGACGGACTTGAAAACGGTGATGAAGTAGTGACAGATGAAGATGGAAACGTTATCGACACTCAAGATGCCAATGACAATGGTATTCCAGATCACGTAGAGGAGAACAACGGTAATCCGAATTCAGAAGATAATCTGGATGTGTTCGATATCCTTACTCCGAACGGCGATGGATTAAACGATGTGTTCACTATCAGAAACATTGAAAACTTCCCGAACAATAGATTGGAAATATTCAACCGTTGGGGTGTGAAAGTGTACGATGCAGAAGGTTACGGACAAGGAAACCAATTCTTTAGAGGTGTCTCTGAAGGAAGAGTAACAGTTAACCAAGGAGACCGATTACCTGTTGGAACCTACTATTACGTGTTAAACTACGTAAACAAAGATGGAGTGACCAAACAGTTGGCAGGACCTTTATACATAAACAGAAGATAAAATCAAATATAAATGCCTGTCGGGTTGCATCCCGGCAGGCGCAATATTGAAACTTATGAGAAAATTTTTCGTAACCGTTATAGCTCTAATTGCATTAGGACTTTATACAGATTCCTCATACGCCCAGCAGGATGCACAGTACACTCAATATATGTACAATCCGCTAAGTGTAAATCCGGCCTACGCAGGATCAAGAGATGTATTCAGTTTTGTAGGACTTTATCGAAGCCAATGGGTTGGCCTTGAGGGAGCACCAACTACAATGAACTTTTCATTACACTCTCCGGTAGGAAAGAAGGTGGGATTAGGAGTGAACTTCACTCGTGATGAAATCTTTATTGCAGATGAATCTTATATCGATGTATCTTTTAGCTATACGTTAGATGTTTCAGAAAAAAGTAAACTCGCTTTTGGAATACAAGGGGGAGCTCATTTATTAAACATTGATAGCAATAAGCTAAATACCGGACCATTTAATAATGGTGATTCCGATACTGAAATAAATATTGACAATAAATTTTCGCCCCAAGTAGGTGCAGGACTCTTTTACTACACCAACAAATTCTATTTGGGCTTGAGTGTACCTAATATACTTCAAACAGAGCACTATGACGAATCTTCGAATAGCAATAATTCCAGTGCTACTGCCGAAGAACGCGTTAATTACTATATGATGACGGGTTACACCTTTGATGTAAGTGAAAATCTAAAATTCAAGCCTGCCTTACTTACGAAAGTGGTAGAAGGATCGCCATTACAAGTGGATCTTTCGGCGAATTTCCTGATTTATGAAAAACTTACCTTAGGTGCGGCTTACCGTTGGAGTGCGGCTCTTAGTGGTCTCATTGGATTTCAGGTTTCAGATCAAATCATGCTTGGATTCGCTTACGATAGAGAAACAACCGAACTTCAACAATATAACGATGGATCGTTGGAATTTTTCTTGCGATTTGAGTTGTTCAAACGTAACGACGGACTTAAAAACCCAAGATTCTTTTAAACCTTACTACTATGACGACAAGAACAAAACATTATATTTTATTCCTTCTAGTATCACTAGCCTTTTCTGGCGTATCTGTAGCTCAGGAAGTGGAATCGGATAACGGTAAGGAAGCCAGAGGAGATAAATATTACAATGAATACGCCTTTGTTGATGCGAGAAATTCATATATCAAAGCTGTGGAAAGCGGCTATCGATCTGCTAACATTCTGGCCAAATTAGGAGATTCTTATTATTTCAATGGTGATTACGAGAATGCCTCTAAATGGTATGGAGCACTTTTTGCTTATTCTGAAAATACCGAAAACGAATATGTTTATCGTTATGCACAATCATTGAAAACGATTGGAAAGTATAGCACTGCCGATAGAATCATGACTCGACTGAACGAAATCGCCGAGGATGATGATAGAGCCGATTTATTCGAGGAAGAAAAGAGCTATTTAAAGCTTATCGAATTACAGTCTGGGCGATTCAATATTTTCACCGTTCCTTTTAATTCTGAATATTCAGATTATGGACCTACCTTGAATGGAGGAGAAGTAATTTTTACTTCCAACCGCAAAACCAGAACCGCTTCCCAAAGATTTCACGATTGGAATGACCAACCTTTTTCAGAACTGTATGCAATTACGGTAAGTGAAGAAGGGAGTCCGAAGAGATACAGAGATAAAATCAATTCAAGATTTCATGAGTCCACGGCTATTTTCACAAAAGATGGTCAAACCATGTATTTCACTAGAAACAATTTTACCGAACGAAAAAGAGGTCGTGACGGTGCAGGGATCACTAATTTAAAATTATACCGATCCAAAAGAACTGAAAAAGGATGGGGCGAAGCCGTTGAGCTACCTTTCAACAGCGATAGCTATTCTGTCGCTCACCCTGCCTTAAGCCAAGATGAAAAGGAACTTATATTCGCCAGCGATATGCCCGGCGGAGAAGGTGCCTCCGATCTTTATAAGGTTTCCATTGATGGTGACGGATTTGGAGAACCTGTAAGTCTAGGAGATGCCGTAAATACTGAAGGAAGAGAAACCTTCCCGTTTGTGGACACTAATGGTGATCTTTATTTTGCCTCGGACGGACATGTTGGACTTGGTGGATTGGACATTTTTGTTGCGGAATTGACTTCCGAAGGAATTTATGAGAAAGGATATAATATTGGAAGTCCTGTTAATAGTGTGGATGACGACTTTTCTTTCGTGATCAATAGCGCTACAGGACTGGGATATTTTGCCTCTAATCGTGAAGGCGGATTAGGAGAGGACGATATTTATTCTTTCGAACAAACCGCTCAATTAATTAAAGAATGCCGACAAACTTTGGAGGGAGAAGTTAGAGATAACGATTCTCAAGATCTAATTGTAGATGCCAAAGTAATCTTATTGGATAGCGATAACAATGTATTAGAGGAAACTACATCTGATAGGGATGGGAAATTCACCTTCGACGTTATAGAATGTTCTACAGCATACGCCATTCGAGCAGCTAAAGATGGTTTCGGAAATTCGGAAAAAACATTTACCACCACAGGTGAGTATGAAGGAACATCAAAGAAAACTATGTATTTAGCACCAGAGAAGGAAGTAGATATCATGGAGGTTGGACAAGACTTGGGAGTGCTATTAAATCTTAACCCCATCTATTTCGACTTGAGTCAATCTTACATTCGCCCCGATGCTTCGGTAGAATTACAGAAAGTGATCAAAGCAATGAATGAAAATCCAACACTGGTGATCGACGTTCGTTCTCATACAGACAGTCGCTCTAGCGACGCATTTAACATGAGGTTGTCTGAAGCTCGCGCTAAATCTACCGTAGATTATATTGTACAGGCGGGAATCGACCGCAGTAGAATTACCGGTCGTGGATATGGTGAATCTCAACTATTGAACAGATGCGCTAACGGAGTTCCGTGTAGTGAAAGCGAACACCAGCTGAACAGACGATCTGAATTTATAATAATTGCCAAGTAGAATTTATTTTGAGAATAAAAAAACCATCGGAATTTACCGATGGTTTTTTTTTGGAATTTTATGAAGGATTAGTTGCCGTTAACTTCTTCGACAGCTTCCTCAACTGCATTTTCAACTTCTTCTCCAGCATTTTCCATTGCTTCTCCTGTTTCTTCAACAGCTTCTTCAATGGCGTCACCGGCTTCTTCCAAAGCATCTCCGGCTTCATCCATAGCAGCTTCTACATTTTCGGTAACAGTGTCTCCTGCTTCATCAGCTTTTTCTTTAGCTTCTCTACAAGAGTAAACAGACGCAACTAGGGCAATAGCTGCAAATGATAAAAATAATTTCTTCATAGTTGATAAGATTAGTGATTAATAATAAGTGTTAAAATTACTTAATTTTTTGATAGTGAGGCTTGTTTCAGTAGCATTTTTGACCTTTTGGAATATTTCCGAAGAAAAGTTGGAATATTTCCAATTAATTGATATATTTCAGCATGGATAAAGAGATTGGAATAGAAATCAAACGATTCAAAAAAATTCGAGAAGAAAATCATTATACTCAACAGGCCTTTGCCGAATTGTTAGGAATGAGTGGGAGTACTGCTGATATAGAACGAGGCAAAACAAAATTGTCCGGAACTGTGGTCATGGAGCTCCTAAGACAATTTAATATTAATCCACTTTGGTTGTTCGGTAAGAGTTTTATACAGCATATTGATCCCAACGGAGGAGATGTAAGTCCGAAGGTGGTCACTGTAAATTCTGAAGAGGAAGATTCTATATTATTGGTGAATCAAAAAGCGGCTGCCGGATATCCCAATAACATTCAAGACGTGGAATGGTACCAAAGTTTACCCGCCTTTAATATTCCCTTACCCGAATATAGGAATGCTACTTATAGAGGTTTTCAAGTGGAAGGAGATAGTATGTTACCCAATATCCGTCCCAACGAGTGGGTCTTAGGAAAAGCGGTTTCTAATATTTCCGAAGCAAGTGATAGCAAAATCTATATCGTGGTACTTTTAGATTCTGTTTTGGTAAAGAAACTTCAAAAGATTTCCAACGCTCCGGACAAAGTACGATTGATCTCCTTAAATCCCGAATATCTCCCCATCGATGTCGATGTAAAGGACATTCAAGAACTGTGGATGGTGAATAGTAAGCTCACTTTTGGTTTGGATGAACCCTCCGATAGTAATTTGCTGCGTCAACTTCAGCAATCGATGGAAGAATTAAAAGGCCAGATTAAAAGTTTGAACGATTAGAATGAACTTCACTCAGCTATTCGATTTCCTTAAACGCTTACAAAAGAATAACAATAAAGCTTGGATGGATGCGCATCGTCAAGAATATTATACGGTACGCGACTTTTATATCGACTGGTTGGATCGAATGAACCTTCGCTTGGCCCAGGTCGATGAGGATTACTTTGACACACCTGGCAAGAAAGCAATAAACAGGATTAACAACAACCTCTTGTATCATCCAAATCGCCCCATCTATAAAGATCATTTCGGAGCGGGATTAGATCAAGTGAGTAAGCAAGGTGATTTTTATATCGAAATGACCGTCACCGAATGTTTCATTGGCGGTGGCTATTGGCACCCTTCTTCCAAAGTATTAAAAAGCATAAGAGAGGCGATCGATTATAATGGGGAAGAACTGCGAGCTGTGTTAAATAAAAATAGCTTTAAAAAGATGTTTGGTGGATTGATTGAGGTCGATCAACTTTCCAACGCTCCTAAGGGCTATGACGTTGATCATCCTCATATTGACCTGCTAAAACGTAAAACCTTCGCTGTAGGTCGCCACTTTACTCATAAAGAAGTATTACAAGATGATTTTGATGAACGGGTAGTTGAGGTGTATTTAGAAATGCTACCTTTCCGCAGGTATTTAAACGAAGCGGTTTCCGTGTAAATTTTCAATGTACTCCATAATGATTTTTGTGGCCCCTGTGTTGCTATTCACAAAATGTCCGCAAATCATTCCCGTCTGATTCCTAAACTTCTCGTCGGAAAGTAATTTTTGCATAATTTCCTTAAATTCTTCACTGTTCGAAACAGCAAAAAGACCTGCCAATTGTTGCAAACGCTTCGCTTCGGGAAATTTATCAAAATTTTGACCAATAATGATAGGGACACCAAATGTTGCAGCCTCCAATATGTTGTGCAAGCCCGAATTCCCCATTCCACCACCCACATAGGCAATTTGAGCATAGCTATAAATTTTAGTGAGTAATCCTATAGTGTCAACTATAAATACTTTAGCGTCTGAAGTGGAAGTATGAGATTTTTCGGAAAATAATACCGACGGAAGTTCGAGCTTTTCTCTAAGTTTCTCAATGGCCTCTTCTTCTATTATATGTGGCGCGAAGATAAATTTTACATTGTCTGGAGACTCCTTTATAAATGGAACGATTACATCTTCATCTTCCGGCCAGGTACTGCCACAAACAACGCAAAGCGCGTCACCCAAAAATTGTTCTATAAAATCAAGTGAATTATCGTTTTCTATTTGGTGAGAAACCCTATCGAAGCGGGTATCACCACTAATTGTTACATTTTGAAAACCAATATTGGCCAACAGCTTTTCTGAATTAGCATCTTGAACAAAAAAATGATCGAAGGTCTGCAATGCCCTTCGCATAAAGCTTCCATGCGATTTAAAAAACACCTGGTTTTTTCTGAACAATCCCGAAACCAACAAGGTAGGTATGTTGAGTTTCTTGAGTTCAATTAAATAATTGGGCCAAAATTCGTATTTGACGAAGATCGCCAAACTGGGATGAACCGCTTCCAAGAATTCCCGTACATTTTTCTTGGTGTCGATTGGCAAGTAAACGATTGCATCGGCAACAGGGTCATTTTTTTTCACCTCATAGCCCGAAGGTGAATAGAAAGTGATTACAATTTTATGATGGTTGTACTTTTCTTTAATGGAATTAATGATGGGCAATCCTTGTTCAAATTCACCTAGTGAGGCACAGTGAAACCAAATCGTTTTGTCATTTGGAGAAATTTTTTCCTTTAGTTCCGGAATCACGTTTTTACGACCCTCAACAAACAGCTTCATTTTTTTGCTGAAAAATTTAGACGACCATAAGAAAATGGAACTTCCGTGAGTTAAAAAATCGTATAGAGATTGCATTTAAAGACTATGTCCCGCTAAAATACGTTTCTTTAGGAAATTGCATTGTATCCCGATTTCAATTTTTGTAATTTTGAAGAAATTCAATTGATCTTATGAAAAAGATTCAAATGGTTGACCTCAAAGGTCAATATGAGAACATCAAAGAGCGAGTAAATCAGTCTGTTTTAGATGTCATCGAATCCACAGCCTTTATCAACGGCCCCGAAGTTCACCAATTTCAGAAAGAGTTAGAAGAATACCTTGGCGTGAAGCACGTCATTCCATGTGCCAATGGAACCGATGCTTTGCAAATTGCCATGATGGGATTAGGTTTGAAGCCGGGAGATGAAGTTATAACAGCAGATTTCACTTTTGCTGCTACTGTTGAGGTAATTGCTCTGTTAGGACTCACTCCGGTTTTGGTCGACGTAGATCCTGTGAATTTTAATATTGATATTTCAGCAGTAAAAAAAGCAATAACACCCAAAACAAAAGCTATTGTTCCGGTTCATTTGTTTGGCCTATCGGCAAATATGGATGAGATCATGGAAATAGCCAACGAGCACGATCTTTATGTAATAGAAGACAATGCACAAGGAATAGGCGCAAAATACACTTCGGAAAATGGTGGTAAAACCATGTGCGGAGGTATTGGACATGTAGCATCCACCTCATTTTTTCCATCCAAAAATTTAGGTTGCTACGGTGACGGCGGAGCAATTTTTACAAACGACGATGACCTTGCTCATACCATTCGAGGAATTGTAAATCACGGGATGTATGTTAGATATCATCATGATGTTGTGGGAGTGAATTCTCGTTTAGATTCGATACAGGCAACAGTTTTACGAGCCAAGCTGCCCAATTTGGATACCTATAATTCGACGAGAAGAGATGCAGCTCGAAAATAC
>JABDKT010000056.1 GCA_013002065.1 Flavobacteriaceae bacterium | reverse complement strand
TTTGGTCATACACTCTTCCAGTTGAGAAATTGGCAAACGTTCCCGTAAACGGAATTTTCCCTCCAATGGTCATTCCAGCGGCAATCCCCATCATATTAGCTTCCGCTATTCCCACTTGAAAGAATCGTTCGGGATGATTCTCTTTAAATTCATCCATTTTTAAAGATCCTGTTAGGTCTGCACAAAGCGCTACGACGTCGGGGTGAGATTTACCCAATTCGGTAAGTCCCGCACCAAAGCCGGAACGTGTGTCTTTTTTTCCTGAATCTGTATATTTTTTCATTGTGTTTCTTTCCGAATTAATAATCTCCAAGAGTTTCTGGGTTTTGTGATAATGCTGTTTCAAGCTGCTCATCGTTAGGAGCTTTACCGTGCCAGGCGTGGGTGTGCATCATAAAATCGACTCCATTCCCCATAACAGTGTGTAACAATACACATACGGGTTTTCCTTTTCCAGTTTTGGATTTGGCGGTTTTCATTCCGTCGATGACAGCATCTAATTCATTTCCTTTTTCAATGTCCATGACATCCCATCCAAAGGCTTCGAACTTCCCTTTTAAGTTGCCAAGCGGCAGTACATTTTCTGTGGAACCATCAATCTGTTGTCCATTTAAATCTACGGTTACAATCAAGTTGTCAACTCCATTTCCTGCGGCATACATAATAGCTTCCCAGTTTTGTCCTTCCTGCAATTCACCATCACCGCATAAAGTGTAAACCAAGTGATTGTCGTTATTCAATTTTTTTGAATGAGCGGCTCCAATCGCAACCGAAATCCCTTGTCCCAGTGACCCTGAAGCCACACGTACACCCGGCAGTCCTTCGTGAGTGGTAGGATGTCCCTGTAATCGAGAATTCAATAATCTGAAAGTGTTGAGTTCGTCCACTGGAAAGTATCCTGAACGTGCTAGAACGCTATAGAAAACTGGAGAGATATGTCCGTTGGAAAGAAAGAAAATATCCTCTTCTTTTCCATCCATATCGAATCCGACTTTACGTTCCATGAGCACTTGGAATAGGGCTACAAAAAATTCGGTGCAACCTAGTGAACCTCCTGGGTGACCTGAATTCACTTTGTGCACCTGTCTTAAAATATCTCTTCGTACCTGAATAACCAAGTCGTTGAGATGTTGCATATCTGGCATAGGGTAATTGTTTTTTCAGTTCCAAAAATAGTACTTTCAAAAAGTGAGGCAAAGTGAATGATAGAGCAGTTATTAACGATTTAGGGGTTTTAGTTAACAGTTGGTAAATTTCTGAAGGTTGAAACTTAATTTCAGCTGTATAGAATTTATAAAAAGGTATCTTTGCGAACTCAATTTAAAGTAATACATGCAATTTAAATTAGAAGGAAAAGACGAGCAATCGAGAGCGAGAGCAGGAACCATCACGTTAGATCACGGTACGGTTGAAACACCCATTTTTATGCCAGTTGGTACAGTGGGAACGGTGAAAGGGGTGCATCAACGAGAATTGGAAGAGGAAATAAATCCAGACATCATTTTAGGGAATACCTATCATTTATACTTACGACCAAAAATCGATATCCTTGAAAAAGCGGGTGGGCTACATAAGTTTATGAATTGGGACCGAAATATTCTTACCGATAGTGGCGGTTATCAGGTGTATTCACTTTCCGCCAATAGAAAAATAAAGGAGGAAGGAGTTAAATTTAAATCGCATATTGACGGTAGTTACCATGTGTTTACGCCAGAAAATGTGATGGAAATTCAGCGTACAATTGGGGCAGACATCATCATGGCATTTGACGAATGTACTCCCTATCCCTGCGATTATAATTACGCAAAACGCTCTATGCACATGACCCACCGATGGTTGGATCGATGTATTGCGCATCTCGATAAGCTTCCGCTAAAATATGATTACAATCAGACGTTATTTCCCATTGTTCAAGGGAGTACGTATAAAGATCTTCGGAAACAATCTGCCGAATATATTGCTTCAGTTGGGGCAGCTGGAAATGCCATTGGAGGACTTTCGGTAGGGGAACCCGCTGAAGAAATGTATGAAATGACCGAAGTTGTCACGGCCATTCTCCCTGAAGACAAACCGCGTTATTTAATGGGAGTGGGTACACCTATCAATATTCTTGAAAATATTGCGTTGGGTATAGATATGTTTGACTGTGTAATGCCAACCCGAAACGGAAGAAACGGAATGCTATTCACGGCTAACGGAACGATAAATATCAAAAATAAAAAGTGGGAAGATGATTTTTCGGTCATTGACGAAATGGCAATAACGTGGGTGGATACGGCTTATAGTAAAGCGTATTTACGGCATCTTTTTACAGTGAATGAAATGTTAGGAAGACAAATTGCTACCATCCATAATTTAGGGTTTTATCTGTGGTTGGTTCGCGAAGCCAGAAAACATATCTTAGCAGGAGATTTCACCACTTGGAAAAACTCGATGGTTCGAAATATGGACAAAAGACTATAATGTTAAGCATACTCGACAGATATATTTTACGAAAGTATTTAGGGACATTTATCCTGCTTTTACTGCTGTTTATTCCTATTGGGATCACCATAAATCTGGCCGAGAAAATTGATAAAATTTTAGCGAACGAAGTGCCCTTTATGCAGGTGGCAATCTACTATTTAGATTTCACAGTGTACTTTGCAAATTTGTTGTTTCCGCTATTTTTATTTCTTTCTATTATTTGGTTTACATCAAAGTTGGCTAATAATACTGAGGTTATTGCTTTTTTAAGTAGTGGCGTTTCCTATTACCGCTTTTTGAGACCTTATTTTATTGGGGCGACTATTGTTTGTATTGGAGCTTTTTTCCTTGGAAATTATTTAGCGCCTTCAGCAAGTAAGGGTTTTAATGAATTTAGTTATCAATACTTGAATAAACGAAAGGGAAGAGATCGCGAACAAGCCAATGTTTATAGACAAATTAATGATAATGAATATATTTATGTAAGCTATTTTAATGTGAAGGAAAAGTCGGGAAATAACTTTTCACTCGAGCATTTTGAGGGCAATAAAATGACCTATAAATTGGCGGCAAATCGTATTGTGTATAACGAAGAAGATTCTACATACACTCTTTATAATTATTCAAAACGATTAATTGGCGCTAGAGAAGATTCGATTATAAATGCTCCGAAAAAGGATACCATTTTTCCATTTGAAATTGAAGATTTAACTCCCGTCGCATACATTGCCGAAACACTTAATTTCAATGAACTCAATAAGTTTATTGCACGAGAAAAGGCGAAAGGCTCCTCCTATATTAATAGGTATGAAGTGGTGCGTTACAAACGGTGGAGTTTACCGGTTTCAGCCTATATTTTGACCATTATTGCAGTTGCGGTTTCTTCGGTTAAAAGAAGGGGAGGAATGGGTATAAATTTGGCAATTGGAATTGGAATAGGAATGATATTCGTTTTCTTCGATAAAATCTTTGGTACCATTGCAGAGCAAAGTACATTCTCTCCATTCTTGGCTACGTGGTTTCCTAATTTTGTTTTCGGTATTTTAGCGATTTACCTGCTGCG
>JABDKT010000054.1 GCA_013002065.1 Flavobacteriaceae bacterium | reverse complement strand
ATCATATGGGAATGCTGGCCACCGTCATCAACGGATTGGCACTACAAAGTGCCTTGGAAGCGGAAGATGTGGAAACACGATTGCAGAGCGCGATCAAAATGAACGAAGTTGCCGAACCATTTATTCGCCGAAAAGCGGTACGCCATTTGGAGAAAGGACGAGTCGTTATCTTTGGAGGAGGCACCGGGAATCCATATTTCACGACCGATAGTGCTGCAGTTTTGCGAGCGATTGAAGTTGAAGCCGATGTTATTCTGAAGGGAACACGTGTCGACGGGATATACACCAGTGACCCTGAAAAGAACGCCGATGCAACAAAATTCGATTTTATCAGTTTTGAAGATGTACTGAAGAAAGGATTGAAAGTAATGGACACTACAGCCTTTACACTAAGCCAGGAGAACGAGCTCCCGATCATTGTCTTCGATATGAACACCAAAGGGAATCTTTTGAAAGTAATTTCGGGAGAAAAAATAGGCACCAAAGTAAATCTATAGCCTATTCTATGTAGGGTGAAAAGTTGAAATTTGGAATAATTGTTGATTTCGTAAGAAAAATTTAACTTTGAATATGGAAGATGAAATTCAATTTATTTTAGACACTGCCAAAGAAGCGATGGCAAACGCATTGCTTCATTTGGAAAAGAAACTGGTAAATATTAGGGCGGGGAAAGCCTCACCTTCTATGGTTACCTCGGTGATGGTAGATTACTACGGAAGCCCAACACCCCTCAACCAGGTAGCGAATGTAAGTACCCCGGATGGAATGACGATATCCATTCAACCGTGGGAAAAGACGTTAATTCCGGAGATCGAAAGAGGTATCCATGCCGCAAACCTGGGGTTCAACCCAATGAATAATGGTGAAAGCGTGATCATAAATGTTCCGCCACTAACCGAAGAACGTCGAAAAGAATTGGCAAAACAGGCCAAAGCCGAATGTGAAGAAACCAAAGTAGGTGTGCGAAATGATCGTAAGACGGCCATGAATGACATAAAGAATTTGGATGTTAGCGAAGACATGAAGGCCAATCTGGAGATCGATATACAAGAAATGACCGACAAACATATAAGCAAGATCGACGAAATTTTCAATAATAAGGAAGCCGAAATAATGAAAGTTTAATTTCCGGTTTCGAAAAATAAATCACGATAAGGCGACACTAATGGTCGCTTTATTTTTAAATGCACTTCAAACTTCTCTCGTTGCGCCTACCCCTGCTGTCTCTCATGATGATGGTATGGTTGACAACTCACTGCTTTGCTCAGCAACCCAATACCGTAAAAGCCGATTCAACCAAAACCTCCACCAAAATAAAGAAGGAAAGCCCCTTTGTGACCGGTTATTATCCACTGGGATTTTTCAATGTTGATCTACGCTATTTCATAAAATATAACAGCTATGAAGGGTTCCGGCTCGGTTTTGGCGGAATTACCAATGAGCGTCTTTTTGAAAAATTCAAGATCGGGGGGTATGTCGCCCGAGGTTTTAAGGACGATGCTTTTAAATATTCTTTAGGCGGAAATTTACGTCTCAATCAAGACACCAACACCTGGCTCAATCTTTACTACCAAAATGATATCAACGAGATCGGCACTTTCAAATACCTAACCGATGCCAGGATCTACTCCGTTTTTGAGCCACGGTTGCTCAACATAACACAATTTTACAGTTACCGCACCTGGCGCAGCGCTGTACAGCATTCGTTTTCCTCGAAGGCAATGGGCGAATTACGGTTCTCGCGTACGAAAATAGATCAGATCGAGAATTACCGTTTTGTACACAATGGGAATACCTTTAAGAACTATTATGTGAGCGAAGCCACATTTTCATTTCGTTTAAGCCCAAAGACCACACCCTTTTTCCTGGAAGACGAGAGTGTTGGATACACGGACGGGCTTCCCAAGATCAGCGCACAAGTGACACAGGGTTTTCGCAATATCGCCAGAGGTGATTTCAATTACACCAAATTTGGCCTCAAACTCGACCACCATATTAAAAGAGTCGACCTCTCTTCTACCAAGTTCACCCTTGAAGGCCTGATTGCCTTTGGC
>JABDKT010000029.1 GCA_013002065.1 Flavobacteriaceae bacterium | reverse complement strand
ATTGGTGATACATTGTTCGATTTAGTGATTGTTGATGGTCCGAGCGCTGCTGAAAATGCCGAAGTTCGTTTTCCTGCATTCCCTTTTATTTACGACCGCCTAAAAACGAGTTTTATCGTATTTCTTGATGATATTAGACGAGAGGGAGAGCAAAAAATCTTTAAAAATTGGGAGGTATTTGCTAACGATTACGGGAACAAATGTAATTTTCATCTCAATGATAAGAAAGTCTATGCCTGGTTGAGTTCTGGAGATGGATTTTCGTCAGCCCCGATGAGTTATTAGTTGGGGGGTTCTTATTTCTGAAATGAGCTTCTGTTAATATTTCGTTCATATAGTTCATAAATGAACTCCAATTACTTAAAACACTTTCGATATAATCCTTATTTTTACGGGCATGAGTACCATTGCTATTATTCCTGCTAGAGGTGGATCTAAGCGGTTTCCCAATAAGAACATAGCCTTACTTAATAATAAGCCTCTACTTACGTACAGCATAGAATTCGCGTTAAATAACAATGATTTAATCGACGAAGTGGTAGTCTCAACGAATGATCCTTCCGTTAAAAGTATTGCAGAAAAGTTAGGGGTGACAGTAATTGATCGTCCCGAGCATCTTTCAGGAGATAATGAACCCACCATAACTGCTTTGCAGCATGTGTTACAAAACCAAGATAAGGCCTTTGAGCATGTAGTTTTACTCCAAGCAACCAATCCGTTGAGGCCTGTAAATTTATTGAAGGAGGCCTTTGAGAGTTACCGTAAAGGCAATTATGAAAGTTTGATGACGGTTTCGAGAAATTGGCAAAAATTTGGAAAAATCCAGAATGACAAGTTCATACCATTTAATTATGAGATGGGGCAACGTAGTCAGGATTTAGAACCCTTGTATTTTGAAAACGGAATGCTCTATATTTCAAAAGCCTCACTCATAAAAGAGGGTAGAATCTTAGGAGAGGACAATTTTCCGATGATAGTGGAGCATCCTTATGCACAAATAGATATCGATGAAGAGGAAGATTTGGAATGGGCAGCGTTTGCACTAAGGAAATATAATGGATAATAATTATTTGTTTTTTCTTACTGAACTTAAGCAACCGGTTCTTTATTTAAAGGAAACTTAATGAGGCGATTTATTAATCCGACATTTCTTAAAGCGGCCATTTGGTATTGGACTGGTAAGTCTACGAAAGACCCGCACTTCATCATAGGAACGGGTCGTTGTGGCAGTAGTCTATTGGTAGATGTTTTGGCTTCGAACGAAGCGGTAAAAACCTCCCAATTTGAATGGTATCATACCTTTCTGAAAACATTAAAACGATCGTATGCTGCTCAAGATTTTCTAACGGATATCATCGATATAGAAAAGGTTTCGGAAGAATCGGTTCGAAGTTGGAACGCATTCGACCGTTTTTATATGAAGGCTCTATTTAAATATTTTGCGTCATATTCAGATAAAACCTATATCATAAAGAGTCCGGCGATATCATTAATCTTAAAAGAACTTCAACAATTATTTCCGAAGGGAAAATTCATTCATTTATATAGAAACCCCTATGCGGTAACTCTTTCAGTGTATAAAAAAGAATACTTCAGAGTAGAACGTTATAGAGAAGTTTATACTGAAACCGAATTCAAGGCAGTTGCCGCCAACTATTGGAATAGCTCGATGAAAGGAGTTGAGGACTTCCTAAATTCTATTGATAAGGAAACATTCTTGGAATTCAGTTACGAGGAGTTTACAAAAGATGCCAGAAAAAAGACCGCGGAAATCGCAGGTTTTTTAAACATATCCAATAATTTTAGCTACGACTTTTCGACCATTCGGAGTACCAATTATAAAATTGAGAACCTTTCGACAGAAGAAGTCAAAATGTTAAACCCTATATTTAGGGAAATGATGGAGAAAAAGAACTATGAACCCATACATTGAAATAGCCGGTCGTAAGATTGGATCAGATTATCCCCCTTTGGTGATTGCCGAAATTGGTATCAACCATGAAGGTTCGTTAGCTGTAGCCAAGGAGATGGTAGATGCTGCACACAGGGCAGGAGTGGAGGTAGTGAAGCATCAAACTCACATTGTCGCCGACGAAATGAATGCGGAGGCCAAAAAAGTAGTCCCTGGTAATGCCGATGTGTCGATTTATGAAATCATGGATCGCTGCTCGCTTAACGAGAACGAAGAGAGAGAGCTTAAAGAGTATGTTGAGTCCAAGGGAATGATCTTTATTTCTACTCCTTTTTCAAGAGCTGCTGCCAACCGATTACAAAAATTCGATGTTCCTGCTTATAAAATTGGAAGTGGAGAGTGTAATAATTATCCGTTGCTCAAACATATCGCTTCTTTCGGGAAACCCATCATTCTAAGTACAGGTATGAATACCGTAGAAAGTATAGCCAAAGCACTCAAAATATTTGATGATGCCAGTGTTCCGGTAGCCATTTTACACACCACTAATTTATATCCTACGCCCAGTCATTTGGTTCGCCTTGGAGCCATGCAGGAAATGCACAAAGCTTTTCCTAATAAAGTTTTCGGTTTAAGTGATCATACGTTGAATAACAATGCCTGCTTGGCCTCCGTCGCTTTAGGGGCATCGATTTTAGAACGTCATTTCACCGATCATATGAAGCGAACCGGACCCGATATAGTTTGTAGTATGGACGAAAAGGCCTGTTCAGAACTAATTTCGGGTAGCAAAGAAATTTGGGAAATGAGAGGCGGTTCTAAGAAGCCTGCCGATGAGGAACAAGTAACCATTGATTTTGCATTTGCAACCGTTTGTACTATTTCAGAAATAAAACAAGGGGACACCTTTACAAAAGATAATATTTGGGTGAAACGACCGGGAACAGGAGAAATTCTAGCCGAATTTTACGAAGATATTTTAGGCAAAACGGCCACCCGAGATTTAGGAAACGATGTTCAACTAACTCACGAAGATTATTCTTAACGCCGAATGAAAAAAATTGTGTTTCTTACCGGAACCCGCGCCGATTTTGGGAAAATAAAATCACTGCTTCAAATTTTGGACGACCATCCAAAGTACGAAGCCTATATCTTTGTTACCGGTATGCATCTTATGGAATTGTATGGCTATACGCTGCTTGAGATTGAACGCTGCGGATTTAAAAACATACACACTTTTTCCAATCATACTTCGGAAACTACGATGGATCTAACTCTGGCCAAGACCGTGGAAGGTTTTTCGGCTTACATCAAAGAAATAGAACCCGATTTAATTGTGGTTCATGGCGATAGAGTAGAAGCTATGGCTGGAGCTCTTGTGGGGTCTTTAAACAATATTTTAGTTGCGCATATTGAAGGAGGAGAGGTTTCTGGGACTATTGATGAACTAATTCGTCATTCGACCAGTAAAATGAGTCAGGTGCATTTTGTTTCGAACGATGATGCCAAAAACCGACTGCTCCAGATGGGAGAAATTCCGGAATCGATTTTTGTGATTGGATCACCGGACATTGACATCATGTTTTCAAAAAATTTGCCCCACATTTCTGAAGTTAAGTCTCACTATGAGATTGAATTTGAAAACTACGCAGTAGCTATGTTTCATCCGGTGACCACAGAAGTGGACGCCTTGGACGTTTATGCCGAAAGTTTTGTAGATGCCTTAACGGAAAGTGGCAAAAAATATGTGGTTATTTATCCGAATAATGATTTGGGGAGTAGCGCGATTTTGAGATCTTATAATAGGTTAAAAGAAAATAGAGATTTTAGAGTTTTTCCGTCCATTCGCTTTGAATATTTCCTCACTTTACTGAAGAATGCCGACTTCATTATTGGTAATTCAAGCGCCGGAATTAGAGAGGCGCCGTATTATGGTATTCCTACGATAAACATTGGTACAAGGCAGGAAAACAGAAGTTTACACGAACATATATTGAATACTTCCTATTCGAAAGAAGACATTCTTGAGGCCTTACAAAGCGGATTGGAAAAAGTAGAAATTACTCAGGATGCCTTTGGCATCGGAAATAGTAATGAGATGTTTTTAAATTGTCTGGAAAACGACAGTATTTGGAATATAAACCATCAAAAACAGTTTAGGGATTTCCATGGGAAAGGTTAAGAAAGTTTGGGCATTGGTACCCGATGGAACAGGTATAAAAAACTACTTGTACTCTAAGATTTTTCGCGATGATGAGATTGAACTTACCCTCTTTCACAATTTTGATGCAGATACGCTAAGACAAATTCAACAGCATGTCTCGATAAAGGAATCTGTCGAGATTCCGGCTTACAAAGAATCGATTAAGGAAAAATTTCTCCGCGAATTGATTCATAGATGTAGGTTATGGTATAATTCAGAGAAATTGCAGAACCCAACGATCAAAACATTTTGGAAATCCAATCATAAAAGTTGGAAGCTGAAATTATTCTACGGAAGTGTAGTATTTGCGTCCAAATTTATTGGGTCCTATGGCAAAATGTTAAAACTTGAAGAGAAATATCAAAAAAGCCTACGGAAGAATACCTTTTACGAGAAGGTGAAAGAAATATTAAAATCGCAAGAGCCGGATTTGGTGTTTTGCACCCATCAAAGAGCACTCAAGGCTCCAACTGTTTTCGCCGCAGCCACTGATCTTGGTATCAAAACCTCTACAGTGATTTATTCATGGGATAATTTGCCGAAAGCACGATTGGCATTACAAAGTGACGACTATTACGTTTGGTCGGAGCATATGAAATTGGAACTTCGGTTATTTTACAAGGAAATTTCAGAAGAAAAAATAAAAATTACGGGTACACCCCAATTTGAGTTTTACTACGGAAATGATCACATCATAGAAAAAAAGGAGTTTTATAGTTCCTACGGTCTTGACTCAAATAAGACCTTAATCTGTTTTTCGGGTGATGATGAACTCACTTCACCTTACGATCCACATTATTTGAATGATTTGGCCGAGGCTATCACCAATTCGGGTTGGGAAAATAAATACACCATAGTGTTCAGACGTTGTCCTGTAGATGTTTCAGGTCGTTACGATTGGGTGGTAGAGAAATACAAAGATTTGATTGTTGAAATGCCACCACTTTGGAATTTCAATTCGAAAAAATGGACGGCCGTCTATCCTACTTTCGACGATGTAAAATTGCTGGTTAGCTTAGCCTTTTATGCTGATTTGGTCGTCAATGTAGGTTCGACCATGGCATTCGATTTTGGAATGTTTAATAAACCTTGTGTGTATATAAATTACGATCACGTACCCGATCCCAAGTGGTCTGTAGATATAATTTATAAGTATCCACACTTTAGATCCATGCCCCATGAGAATACTGTCTATTGGTTTGATTCCAAGGAAAATATATCTGGAGTATTAGACACCGCGTTGAACTCTGGTGGAAACCAAATAAAAAAATGGTTTCAGATCATCGTTGCACCCCATAAAATTGCTTCCGAAGAAATTCAAAAACTATTAAAAGCATGAACATAGTTTTTTTGTCACATGAGTATCCATTATGGGCGTCGGGAGGAGTTGGAACATTTCTGCAAACCTTCGGACGATCACTGTCTGCAAAGGGACATCGCGTAACTGTTTTAGGAGTTGGAACAAGCGATAATGAGGAATCTATGGATGACGAAGGTGTTCGGTTAATCCGATTAAGTAAAAACAAGAGCAGGTTACCAAATTTTCTTTACAATGCACGTGTCTTGAATAGGAAACTAAGGGAATTGCAAAAGGAAAATCCAATCGATATTATCGAATCGGCAGAGCTGGGTCTTGCCATTATTTCAAAAAAGCATCCTGCAAAGAAGGTAATTCGGCTGCATGGAGGCCATCACTTTTTTGCCGAAGCCGAGCGAAGAGGTATCAACTGGCGTAAGGGGTTTTTGGAAAAACGCTCTTTTTCCAAAGCAGATGGTTTTATTGCAGTTTCGAATTATGTAAAGACGCATACAGCCAAGTTTTTGAGTTACCATAATAAGCCAATTGAGGTGATCAATTTGCCTGTCAATATTTCTGTGGAAGTTTCAAATGTAGCGGTAGAATCCGATTCTATTTTGTTTGCCGGAACGGTTTGCGAAAAGAAAGGCGTGAGGGAATTACTTCAGGCGTTTACGATCGTACGAGAAAAATTTCCGGAGAAAAGATTGGATCTATACGGTAGGGATTGGTATTATCCGGATGGTCGTTCTTATATCGAAGAAATGAAAAATACGTTTGCAGGGAAGCTTGAAAATGTAACCTTCCATGGCGCGATTGATAGAACTCTATTGATGAGAAAATATGCAGAATCTGCTTTTTGTGTGTTTCCATCACATATGGAAACCCAAGGATTGGTTTGTTTGGAGGCCATGTTACTCAAGAAACCGGTGATATTTTCAAAATACGGTCCAGGACCTGAAACCGTTGAAGATGGTAAAACGGGTCTCTTGTGCGACGTATATAGTCCCGAGGACCTTGCTCAAAAAATGATTTGGATGATTGAGAATGAAAAATCGGCTTATGAATTAGGGCAAAATGCCTATTTCGATGTGAAGCAGCGTTATAATGAAAATACTATCTTAGAGCAGAATATTGCTTTTTACAAAAGCCTATAAAAATGACCTTCTCGATTATCACTCATGTTGAACATTCGATTGACGAAGGAAAATTTTATGCCTACGGTCCTTACGTACGGGAAATGAATTTATGGGCGAAACATGTAAACAAGATTGTGTTAGTTTCTCCTCGCACCAAGTTAGCGCCCGGCACGATAGATTTGCCATATCAACATTCGAATATCAAGCATTTACCCATTCCAAGCATATCGCTCACCTCTTTTACAGAAGCGATTAAAGCGATTTTTGCATTACCTGTGATCGTTTTTCAGATTTTTCGAGGAATGTACCTTAGCAATCATATTCACCTACGCTGCCCCGGGAATATTGGGCTAATTGGTTGTTATGTGCAGGTCCTATTTCCGAAGAAACCAAAAACTGCCAAATATGCCGGAAATTGGGATCCCGCGGCAAAACAACCCAAAAGCTACCGACTCCAAAAAAGACTGCTGTCCAGCACGTTTTGGACGAAGAACATGCAAGCTTTGGTGTATGGGAATTGGCCCGGACAATCCAAAAATATAAAATCGTTTTTTACGGCTACGTATCGCGACAATGAAAGAATTGAGCATGTTGAACGTTCCCATGAAGGACTTAGTCGGTTTGTATTTGTGGGAGGTTTAACAACGGGCAAACGCCCTCTATATGCTGCTCAGTTGGTGCATGAATTGAAATTGGAGGGAGTTAATTGTCGTTTAGAATTTTATGGAGAAGGAGTAGAGCGTGATAATATAGAAGACTTCATTGCTACCCATAACATTTCAGAACAAATTATTCTGAAGGGTAATCAGACTGCGGCAACAGTACAACAAGCTTATCTGAATAGTGATTTTATGATACTACCTTCCAAGTCGGAAGGTTGGCCAAAGGCCGTCGCCGAAGCCATGTTTTGGGGCTGCATTCCAATTGCAACCAAAATTTCATGTGTTCCATGGATGTTAGATTTCGGAAAAAGGGGACTTTTATTGGAGATGAATTTACAAAGCGACGTTGCAAAAATTAAAGAATTAATTGAAGATTCTGAACAAAGGAAATTGATGTCTGAAAAGGCGAAATCTTGGTCTCAGCAATACACTTTGGATAAATTTGAAGCTGAAATTGTCAAATTATTAAAATGAAGGTACTTCAACTCATAGATTCTTTGGAAGCCGGTGGAGCAGAGCGAATGGCAATCTCACTGGCTAACGAGTTGAATGGAATAGGAATAGCTTCTTATCTCTGCAGTACTCGTGAAGAAGGGCCGCTTCAGCAATCTCTGGATACCGAAGTCTCTTATCAATTCTTAAATAAAAGGTCAAGGTACGATCTCCGGGCGTTTGTGCGATTAAAAAAATGGGTGCGCCAAAATCAAATCAACATTATCCATACACATTCGAGCAGTTTCTTTTTTGGGTACCTTTTAAAACTAAGTTTTCCTAAAATAACACTGATCTGGCATGATCACTACGGAAATAGTGAACTATTGTCAACCCGAAAGTTCGGCATTTTACGGCATTGTTCAAGGAAGTTTGATGCGATTATTTCGGTAAATTCAAATTTAAAAAATTGGGCCTTGACCTATTTGAAATGCCCCAATGTTCACTTCCTAAACAATTTTGTTTCTCAAAAATCTCGAAGTTCACCCTCTATTCAAGTGAAAGGGGGGAATGAACAGAAAATTGTGTGCTTGGCTAATTTAAGGCCGCAAAAAGATCATTTGAATTTATTAAAATCTTTTAAAGAATTACGAACGCAGTTCGATTGTTCCTTGCATCTTTTTGGAAAGTCCTTTGAAGATGATTATTTCGATACAATTAACGATTATGTTAGTGAAAATGGCTTGGATAATGTATATTTTTACGGAAGTCAGACAGGAATAGTTCAATTGCTAAAAGCGTTTGACATAGGAGTTCTGGCTTCTAAGTCGGAAGGACTTCCAGTAGCACTACTAGAATACGGACTTGCTGGTCTGGCTGTGGTAGCGACAGATGTGGGGCAAACCAAGCAGGTGGTTTCTAACTTTGGTGCCATAGTACCGGCAGAAAATTCGGAGGCTTTGGCGAAAGCGTTAAGTGAGTATCTCAAAAACGGAGAAAAGAGGAAAGAAGATGCGCAATTATTTGCTGAACATATAAAAAGAAATTATACTTTTGAAGCTATAAGTGCCAAATTATTAGGTATTTACAAAAACCCCAAAATCCATTAAAGTTAAAAGCGAAATACGATACCTACAATTAATTGCCTTTCACATACTGGTTGGGCTAACCATATATGTGGCTGGTTTTACTTCCAAATTGTACTTGTTGGGTGTAGTTGGGTTTTTCCTCATAAGAATATTCTACACCAACAACAAGAATGAACAGGCCCTTATTGCTGCGGGTTATATCACAGGTTTTGAAGTCTTTTCACGAATGACAGGAGGCGCACTCACCTATGAGTTTGCTAAATATGCCGTAATTATGTTTTTATTAATAGGCATGTTTTATCGTGGGTTAAATAGGAAGTCTTGGCCTTATGCGATATATATATTGTTTCTTATACCGGGTATATTATTCTCGGCTATCAATTTAAATTACGGGTCCAATATTGCCAACGCCATAGGTTTTAATCTTAGTGGACCTGTGGCTCTAGGTATGGCTGCACTGTATTGTTATAACAGAAAAATTTCGATGCAACAATTACAACAAATTTTACTTGCAGTATTACTCCCAATAATTTCTATGACGGTGTATTTATATCTCTATACTCCAAGTATTAGAGATGTGGTGACCGGTACCCAATCCAATTTTGCGGCTTCCGGCGGATTTGGACCCAACCAGGTTTCCACCATTTTAGGTCTAGGAACCTTAATCTTATTTAGTCGGTTGTTACTCATAAGAGGTAAATTTATCAATCTTATCGATCTGTCATTATTGGCTTTTATTTTTTATCGAGCGGTAGTAACATTTTCACGTGGAGGTGTTATAACTGCAGGAGTTTGTGCGGCACTTTTTCTTTTAGTTTATTTTATTAAAGCGCCACCAATTAGAAAAGCAACTCTAATTCCAAAAGTTTCAGTCATTGGAGGAGTTGCGATAATCGTCTGGATTTTTACTTCCTTATCTACTTCGGGATTAATCGATAAACGATATGCAAATCAGGATGCAGCCGGAAGAGAAAAGGCAGATTTAACAACAGGTCGAGCCGAACTTTTAAATGAAGAATTGGAAGCCTTTTATGAAAACCCCTTAACAGGAATCGGTATTGGAAAGGCAAAAGAATATCGATTAGAAAAGACAGGTAGGCGCTCGGCATCACATAATGAACTAAGTAGAATTTTGTCGGAACACGGTGTTTTTGGACTCTTTGCCCTAGGAATTTTAATGTTCACTCCATTAATTTTTAGACTTACCAATAAATCCAATTTATACCTGTTTACTTTTGTTACCTTTTGGTTTTTAACCATTAACCACTCGTCCATGCGAATCGCGGCGCCCGCTTTTATTTATGGACTGGCATTAATATCCATAGTACGTGAAGCTAAAAAGAAGCAGCCTGCTTTACATAGGAAATCAATTAAATAGTTCTGTAAAAGGAACGGTTACTACCTTAGATACTTTATCCAATTTACTTAGGACCGAAGGCTTTATGGTCTTGACCGCTTCTTCGAAGGAAAATAAATTGATGAGGTTAATCGATATGCTTTATACCGTATTTACGAAGGCATCTCGAGTTTCTGTAGTGTTGTTGGATACATATAGCACACAAAACTTTTATTATGCTGTTGCTGTTGGGAACCTTTGTCGACTTCTCCGCAAACCCTACATCCCTATATTACATGGAGGCAATCTCCCGAATCGTTTGAAGCGTAGTCCCAGCCAAGCTAAAAAATTATTTCATGGTGCCAAGATGAATGTTGCACCCTCTCTTTATTTAATGGAAGCCTTTCAAAAAGAAGGAATTAATAATCTAGTTCATATTCCCAATAGTATTGAAATTAAAGACTATCCTTTTTTACTTCGGAAGGAAATAAAACCTCGATTATTATGGGTACGCTCCTTTGCAGAAATATATAATCCGATGCTGGCTTTGCAAACTCTTAAGCTACTAAAGTCCAAATATCCTGAAGCCAGTCTCACCATGGTTGGACCGGACAAAGATGGATCGCTTCAAAAATGTAAAGATTACAGCGATCAAAATAATCTTGGGGTTGAATTTACGGGAAAACTTACCAAAGCTGAGTGGATTAAAATTTCAGCAGAAAATGACATTTTCATTAATACTACCAACTTCGATAATATGCCCGTAAGTGTAATTGAAGCCATGGCTCTAGGATTGCCTGTGGTTTCGACAAATGTTGGTGGGCTACCTTTTTTAATAAACCATGACAATGATGGTGTGATAGTAGAACCTAACGATCCTGAATTGTTTGAGAAGGCTATTATAAATCTGCTCCAAAATCCACAAAAAGGAGAGTATCTTTCAAATAATGCCCGAAAAAAGGCAGAAAGCTACAGTTGGGATCAAATAAAACATCTATGGCTAGACCTTTTGAGGGAATAAATAAATAGCTACATTTATACCGCAAAACACAACCATGTCCCCAAAATCTAATATTCATTTTGATATTTCAGAACGAAAAGTGCTACTGCGTTTATTCGACATCGCTTTCGTTTTGGGCGCCTTGTATTTGGTGGGTATTGTATTCGATTTTGATTATTTCAAAATAAACGATGAGCACTGGGTATGGGCTTTTGTATTGGCAATCTATCTCACATTGTTCGCGAGTATTTTTGAGCTGTACAACCTTCAAAAGGCAAGTAAATTTGAAATCGTAGTTCAAAACATCATTCTCACTTCATCTGTAACTGTGTTGTTCTATTTGTTAACACCTTTCTTTACTCCAGAACTTCCCGAAAATCGTCTGCAAATTGTTTACTTCTTTATCGCCATCAATTTGGCACTCTTCGTATGGCGCTATGCCTACATTGTCTTAATTTCTGCACCACGATTCTTTAAACGAGTGCTTTTGGTGGCAAGCGGAAGAGACGTGGATAACGTAATACGATCGCTACAGAAATCAGATCCTAATTATAGAGTCGTCGGATTTGTAAACACCGACCGGTCTGCGCTCACCTCTTCAGAAAATGTTGAATTAAAGCAATTTTCATTGGCCAATGTAGCCGAAACAGTGAAAGAATCACATATTTCAGAAATTGTAGTCGCCGCACCACAGTCGGAAGGGATTACCGTGGGACTTTACAATCAGCTTATTTCACTGCTCGAAAACGGTGTACCCATTAGAGAATACACTCAGGTGTACGAAGAAATCACCCATAGAGTTCCTGTGCAACACGTGGAGAAAGATTTTTATAGGTATTTCCCGTTTAGCCGAAGTAATCAGAATAAATTGTACCTGTTTTTTCATCGTACCTTGGATTTACTATTCTCTATCATCGGGTTACTCTTTGGATTGTTAATTTCACCCTTTATTATCATAGGAAATCTTTTCGCCAATCGAGGTCCCTTCTTTTATACTCAAACTCGTGTAGGTAGAAATGGGAAGCACTTTAAAATTTATAAACTGAGAAGTATGGTTACCGATGCCGAAAAGCACGGAGCTCAATTTGCCGAAAAAAAGGACACTCGTGTCACCAAATTTGGGCGTTTCCTAAGACGTTCCCGTTTTGATGAAATTCCACAGTTTATAAACGTTATTATCGGAGATATGAGCGTTATCGGTCCGCGACCGGAGCGTCCTGTTTTCGTAAAAGAACTTTCAGAAAAAATTCCCTTTTACGAAATTCGTCACATTGTAAAACCGGGAGTCACAGGTTGGGCACAAGTGAATGCCAAATACGGCTCATCCGCAGAGGATGCCTTGGAAAAATTACAATACGATCTGTACTACATCAAAAAGAGAAGCCTATTTCTCGACATAAGTATTGTGATCAAGACGTTAAGTACAATAATCTTCTTTAGGGGGCAGTAGCCGCCTGCTTTTTCAGAAATCCAACCAGAAACAAGTATCTAATAGCCATTGCGATGAATAATGGCAGAAACCCTATAGCAAATTGCTGAACTCCGGTGAAGCTGTGAAGTACCATCAATGCCATCAAGAGCAAGAGAAAAACAATGTATTTGCGAAGCCATCTCTTCGGAAATTTTCTTCCAATGGCAAAAGTGAAAAGAAAATTAAATGGAAAGGCCCAAAGCATGTTATAATTGTTTGCCGTCGCCGAATGATCTGTCGCTACCCATAAGAGCAACAATATAATTCCAATGAGGCCGGTGCAGAAAAAGAGAATACTGTCCAAAAATCGGCTTCTCGTTCCTCGACGAAAATCTCGATAGGTGAAAAACAAGATGAGCATGCCTATCAAACCGAAGACAAACAGAGGTGAACCAATAAAATTATATTTTTCGGGCTGTGGTGAATTTTCAAAAAGAACATTTTCTTCACTTACCAAAGGTTCAACCGTTCCGTTATTGATCGTAGCTATTTTAGCTGCTTCATAAACATAATCTGGGAGAAATTGATGTTCCCAGGCAGTAGCCGTTACATCGGTAACAGCGCCAATTCCAACATCCATTCCCAAACTTCCCCAACTGTTATAGTAAACATTCTGCTGAATAAGCTCGCGAAAAGATTTTG
>JABDKT010000010.1 GCA_013002065.1 Flavobacteriaceae bacterium | reverse complement strand
ACTGTAGTTCCATCATCTGAGGTCACCTCAATGGTACCCGACCCTATGTTAAATGTGGACATCCAAGAGGCGGTTGGTGTCAACGTTAAATAGGTCAAAGAGTTTGCGTTTTGGAGGTTGTCTCCAGTCATGTATGTACCCGGTCCAGTATAGTTGGTGATGGTGGCACGAATGGTTTCGCCATTGTTCTTTCCGCCTTGTACCGCGAGTATATTATTGCTCACCGTGGCTCCTATAATGACAGCAGGATCCTGTGCGGCCTCAAAATTGGTTCCATCCACCATGGCAGTTAAAAATTCCTCCCCAGAATTGTTCTGATTGTTGTTTTCTTCGTTGTTATTGTCGTCGTCTTTGCTACATCCGGTTGCAATTACGGCAACACTCAGAAATAGAATGTAAAATGCTTTTTTTAAAGTTTTCATAATTGTTGAGTTTTGGTTTTCCTTTACGGATTACGTTATTGTTGGATACAAAAGTGTTCCAAAACTCAGGGTGAATCAATACGACAATTGCCGTATAATCAAAATTTTACGTGCGGAAGTCTCTTTTGAACGGCTTCAATTTTCAGTTGTAGTTTCTTCTGAAATTCTCTGTGAGCCGAAGTGTTTTCGTTAAATGAACGATGAGCCAAACCATTTTGAATGGAAGCTATCTCCTTCTGAAATTCTAAGGTTTCCGAAGCAATCCAAACTGAATTAAATCGGTCCCAAATAATATCGATGGCCAATTCATTGGGATGCAATAAATCGTTCGAGTAATAACGATAATCCCTCAGTTCGTCCATCATGATTTCATAAGAAGGAAAGTAAAAGGAGTTTATATTTTCTGCAGTTACCTCCTGAATAGACGCCATTAAATGAGCCTTGCTTCTGAAATTTTCTACAAATCCGTCTTTTAAATGGCGTACCGGGGAAAGCGTGTTTATTACAGTCACCTCGTCATTTACAGATCTAATTAATTTCAGAATTCGCTTTAAGGAAGCCGAAATCTCTTCGGTGGTCAATAATGCTTTCGTAAATTCCTTTTGAGGAATTTTATGACAATTTGCAACCACTTTCCCGGTAGCGTTGTATCGATATACCCAAGCGGTACCATAGGTTAAAATGAGGTGAGTGCTCGACTCTATATAGCTGCGAAATCTTTTTAATTTTGAGTTTAATTCTTCGAGGTATTCGGCTTTCGTTTTACCACAAACCAAAGAATGAACCTCCAAACAATGCCAAACTTCATCTTTTTCAAAGACATCTCCCTCATCAAAAAAGTCCGAATTGACTGCTCTTTCTATTAGTCTTTCAATAGAAATGGGATTGAAGATTATTCCGAAGGGATTCTGAAGATTTTGAAATTTGAAATAGTCGAATTTGCTTCCTATATTTTCTGAAAAACAAGAGCCTAGCAGTAATACTTTGGAGTCGTAAGAAATAGAATATTCCTCCGGCTTAAGCGCTAATGTTGTTTGAAGTTTCATTATAGATAATCTTTGGCAGCAGCAAGCGCATCTTTAATGCCACTCGGATTCTTACCACCGGCCGTAGCAAAAAATGGTTGCCCTCCGCCACCTCCTTGGATATACTTTCCTAACTCCCTAACAATCTTACCGGCATCCAATTCTTTTGCACCTACCAAATCTTTAGAAATGTAACAGCTCAATAAGGCTTTGCCTCCATTTTGAGAACCAAAAATCGCAAATAGATTGTCAACTTCACCTCCCAATTCGAAGGCCAAGTCTTTCAGTCCGCCGGCATCTAAATCCAACTCCTTAGCTAAAAAGTTTACACCGTTAATCTCTTTAATTTCGCTTTTTAGGTCGCCCTTGATATTCTTCGCCTTATCCTTTAGTAATTGTTGAATTTGTTTCTGAAGCGCATTGTTCTCCTCTTGCAGTTTTTCTATGGATCCAACCGGATCGGGCGTATTATTTAAGGATTTTTGCACTTTTTTAAAGGCCTCACTGCGGTCCACAAAAAATCGTTTCGCCGCATCACCCGTAATCGCTTCAATTCGGCGAATCCCGGAAGCGACAGCGCTTTCCGAAGTAATAATAAAATGCCAAATATCTGAGGTGTTTTCAACGTGGGTTCCACCGCACAATTCCATAGATTTTCCAAAACGAATGGCTCTTACCGTATCTCCATACTTCTCTCCAAATAGCGCCAAAGCTCCTTCTTCAATCGCAGTGTCATAAGGAATATTTCGTTTTTCATCCAAAAGAATGCTCTCTCTAATTCGAGCGTTCACAAAATCTTCCACTTCACGTAACTCTTCATCGGTTACTTTGCTGAAATGTGAAAAATCGAAGCGTAAATTTCTTGAATGCACCATGGATCCCTTTTGAACCACATGATCACCTAAAATATTTCGCAACGCCTGGTGTAAAAGATGGGTCGCTGTATGATTAGAGGCCGTTCGTGATCGTTGTTTTCGATCCACCACTGCTTTCATTTTCCCTTCGGGATGTCTGGGTAGGTTTTTGGCAAAATGAACAATTAAATTATTTTCCTTTTTTGTATCGACTATATAAACGACTTCACCATTCGAAGCTTCCAAATAGCCTTTGTCACCCACTTGTCCGCCACCTTCCGGATAGAAAGGAGTTAGATTGAAAACCAGCTGGTACAACTCGCCTTCTTTCTTACTTTCAACTCTTCGGTAGCGCGTAATTTTGACATCGGCTTCCAGCATATCGTAGCCAATAAATTCTTCTTCGGCGTCCTCCATGAGCACCACCCAATCTCCTGTCTCCACTTTAGTAGCAGCACGCGAGCGATCCTTTTGTTTCTGTAATTCTTGCTGAAAACCTGCTTCGTCCAACTCGTAGCCACGCTCACTTAGAATAAGCGCCGTAAGGTCGATGGGAAAGCCATAGGTATCATAGAGTTCAAAAGCCTTTTGCCCTGAAATCTTCTTCGATTTGGCACTTTTCAGAATATTCTCTAATAAAATGAGACCTTGATCCAGCGTTCTTAGAAAAGAGCCCTCTTCCTCTCGTATTACATTGGTAATAAGGTTTTGCTCATTAACCAATTCGGGGAAGGCGGTCCCCATTTGCTTCACCAAAGTCTCTACCAATTTGAAAATGAAGGGTTCTTTGGTGTCGAGAAATGTAAATCCGTAGCGAATGGCTCTTCGCAATATTCTCCGAATTACATAACCCGCTCCGGAGTTACTGGGAAGTTGGCCATCGGCGATCGAAAACGCCACTGCTCGAACATGATCGGCTATCACTCGAATGGCAATATCTCTTTCTTCGTTTTCGCCGTATTTGCTATTGGTGATGGTTTGAATCTCTCTTATAAGCGGAGTAAACACATCGGTGTCGTAATTACTTTGTTTATTCTGAAGTACCATACAGAGCCTTTCAAAGCCCATTCCGGTATCTACGTGTTGCGCGGGAAGCTTTTCGAGAGAACCATCGGCTTTACGATTGAATTGCATAAAAACCAAATTCCATATTTCCACGACTTGCGGATGGTCTTTATTGACCAATTCTGCGCCCGAAACTTTTTCTCTGTCTTCTTTGGGTCGTATGTCCACATGTATTTCACTACAGGGTCCGCAGGGACCTTGATCGCCCATTTCCCAAAAATTATCGTGCTTACTTCCGTTTAGAATTCTCTCTTCGGAAATGTACTCCTTCCAAAAGTTGAATGCTTCCGAATCGCGATCTAAACCGTCGGTCTTATCTCCTTCGAAGATGGTCACATATAACATATCCTTGTCGATGCCAAAAACTTCGGTTAAGAGTTCCCAGGCCCATCCAATGGCTTCTTTTTTGAAATAATCGCCAAAACTCCAGTTCCCCAACATTTCGAACATGGTGTGGTGGTAGGTATCTTTCCCTACTTCTTCCAAATCGTTGTGCTTTCCACTAACACGCAAGCATTTCTGGGTATCGGAAACACGCGGATTTTTGGGGTCCTTATTTCCGAGGAAATACTCTTTGAATTGATTCATCCCTGCATTGGTAAACATAAGGGTAGGATCGTCCTTAATCACCATGGGTGCTGAAGGCACTATTTCATGCGATTTCGACTCGAAAAAATCTAAAAACTGCTTACGTATTTCTGAAGAAGTCATAAAATGCGATTCCTTGTTTTATTGTATATTGTAAAGCTCAAACAATTTCTATCTTTGCAGAGCGTTAAAAAAATGATGCGCGCTCACCATCAACCGCAAAAATAGGACTTTTTAACATATGTCTAAGGTAAAATATTACTACGATAGCGACACCCTTTCCTATCGAAAAATTGAACCCAAAAAAGGGCGAAAACTAGGACTCTTCTTTTTATCCCTGCTCGGGATGCTATTAAGTGGTTTTCTGCTGTTGGTAATCTACCTCAATATTCCTGGTATCGAAACCCCTAAGGAAAAAACGCTAAAACGCGAGTTGGCGAACATGGAATTTCAGTATGAACTTCTAAACCGAAAGATGGAGCAGGCCGAAAATGTGCTTGAAGATCTAGCCGATCGCGACAATAATTTATATCGAGTTTATTTTGAGACCAATCCCATTCCGGAGGAACAACGAAAAGCCGGGTTTGGGGGTATCAACCGTTACAAAGATCTGGAAGGATTCGACAATTCAAAACTCATTATCAATACCAGCAAACGATTGGATGTATTAACAAAGCAAATTGTAGTTCAATCCCGTTCGTTGGATGAAGTATCAAAATTAGCAGTAGAAAAGGAACAGCTTTTAGAAGCTATTCCCGCTATTCAACCGGTGAATAACGAAGACCTTACCCGAATGGCTTCGGGATATGGCTATCGAACCGATCCGTTTACAAAGGCCAGAAAATTTCACTGGGGAATGGATTTCACAGCACCCAGAGGAACTCCTGTGTACGCTTCGGGAGATGGTGTGGTTTCCCGGGCCGATAATTCTGCTTCCGGATACGGAAAACACATTCGAATCGATCACGAATTTGGATATGTAAGTCTATACGCTCACTTATACGATTACAACGTTCGTAAAGGGCAAAAGGTAAAACGCGGTGACCTCATTGGCTTTGTGGGAAGCACCGGGCGAAGTGAAGCTCCTCATTTACACTACGAGATCTTTAAAGATGGGGAACGTATCAATCCTATCAATTTTTACTACGGAAACTTAACTGCTGAAGAATTTGCAGAAATGCTGGTTAATGCTCAAGTTGAAAATCAATCCCTGGATTAGCCTATGCATGTAGAACTACCCGAAAAGCGATATTATAGTATTGGTGAAGTAGCCGCAGCTTTCGATGTGAATACTTCGCTCATCCGATTTTGGGAAAAAGAATTCGATGTGATACAACCTAAAAAGAATGCCAAAGGCAACCGCAAGTTTACTCCTCAAGACATCAAAAACCTCGAACTCATTTACCATTTGGTAAAAGAGAGAGGGTTTACATTGGACGGCGCACGGACTCACTTAAAAGAAAACAAGCACAAAACGCTCGACAACTTTGAGATAATTCGTAAATTAGAAACAGTAAAATCTGAATTACTGAAAATCAAAGACAACCTATAAATTATCTCTTATGAAAAGATGGTTACCCGTAATCGTAATTATCGGGCTCCTGTTTCTTATTGGAGCCTATATGGCCAAATTAAACAATAGACTCGTAGGATTGGACGAAGGCGTCAATGCCCAATGGAGTAATGTAGAAAGCACCTACCAACGCCGTGCCGATCTCATTCCGAACATCGTAAATACTGC
>JABDKT010000290.1 GCA_013002065.1 Flavobacteriaceae bacterium | reverse complement strand
GTTGGTTTTAATTCTTGTTTTATACTTCGGAAGGAACCATATACAGCCGTTTTTTACCCGGAACATTAGAAGTATTTCGGTTTTTACCGCTTTGGTTTTATGCCTATGGTTGGGTTATCACGTATTATCTCATTTGCCAGTAGTAGATTTTAGAGCCTACAAAATAGGTGCTAATATTTCCGAGGGAATGAGCGTCCCGGAAGATGCACCCCCGCCCATTATCGAATACCAATGGAAATATGAAATCGACGGAAAAGAAAAAGTAATCACCAACACCACCGGTCAAGATCCTAAACCGACAGGAGGAACAAGAATTGGAGTGGAAACGAAATTCTTGAGAGAGCCGTACGAACCACCAATACACGATTTTTCTATGGAAAGAGACGGTGAGGATTTCACAGAACAATTCTTAACGACTCCAAAGTTGATAGTAGTGATTGCGTACAGCTTGGATAACACCGAAATAGATGGCTATGCCACAATAAAGAAGAAAACTGATGAAGCCTTGAAGAAGGGATATGAAGTTATTGGTTTATCGGCTTCGAGTTTGGAGGAAACTGAAATTCTGAAGAAAAATCAGAACTTGAATTTTGACTTTTATTTCTGTGATATGACCACCTTAAAAACCATCGTTCGAAGTAATCCGGGAATCTTAGAATTGAACAATGGAACCATTATGCAAAAGTTGCATTGGAATGATGCCGACGATCTAAATTTGAAATAAGTGGTAGGATATATTTTGCAGAAGTTGGGTTACGCACTGTTGACACTTTTTGGAGTGGTTACAGTTATCTTCCTACTGTTTACAATCCTTCCCGGCGATCCGGCCAAAATGATGTTGGGTCAAAATCAGACGGCCGAACAAGTGGAGATCGTAAAAAAGAAATACGGTTTCGATCAACCCATAGGCACTCAATACTTAAATTATATAAACGACCTTTCGCCCATTTCTTTTCACAGTAAGAATGAAGGGGACTATTCATATTTAAGAGAGAATAAATACAACGCAAAAAGATTATTTACAGTGGGTAATACGACTGTAGTTGTAAAAACTCCATATCTGCGGGAGTCGTTTCAGAAAAACGGGAAAGAAGTAACGGCAGTAATAGCCGAGACCTTACCAAATACAGTAATTTTAGCGGTTTCGGCCATAATAATTGCCATCGCTATCGGAATTTTCCTTGGAATAATCTCAGTATTGTACAAGGATGGTTGGATCGATAAATCCATACAACTAATAAGTACGTTGGGCATGAGTGTTCCTTCCTTTTTTAGCGCGATTATTTTTGCCTGGTTATTCGGCTATGTATTGCACGATCTCACCAATCTAAATATGACCGGTAGTTTATACGAAGTTGATGATTTCGGTGACGGGAAGTATATTCAATGGAAGAATTTAATATTGCCGTCCATAGTTTTGGGAATTCGGCCATTGGCGGTTGTGAGTCAGTTAATGCGAAACTCCTTACTAGAAGTACTGAATAAGGATTATATTAGGACGGCCAAAGCAAAAGGATTGTCGCTTGCCACAACTATAAGAAAACATGCGTTAAAAAATTCATTAAATCCTGTAGTGACAGCGGTTTCGGGATGGTTCGCCTCTATGTTGGCAGGTGCTGTTTTCGTGGAGTATATTTTTGGTTGGAATGGTCTGGGAAAGGAAATAGTAGATGCTTTAAACACCTTGGACCTTCCGGTAATCATGGGAGCGGTGATTGTTATCGCCAGCCTATTTATTTTTATTAATATTATCGTCGATTTAATCTACGGGTGGTTAGATCCAAAAGTAAGTACCCGTTAACCTTTCAGAAATAAAAAACATGAGAAAAAACATAGTCGCAGGAAACTGGAAAATGAATAACGATTTGGAAGCCACCACACAGCTTTTATCAGAACTAAAGCAACACACACTTCCCAACAATGTCGAAGTTATTGTAACACCCACATTTACCAACCTATATTCGGCTCACAACGAGTTAAAGGAGTCTTCTATACAGGTAGCAGCTCAAAATATGCATCAAGCCGATTGTGGAGCCTATACAGGTGAAATTAGCGCAAGTATGCTCAAAAGCGTAGGAGTAGAGA
>JABDKT010000283.1 GCA_013002065.1 Flavobacteriaceae bacterium | reverse complement strand
GTATTCTGCCAATCCCTTCTGAATAGGGTGATTTACACTAAAAACGTTGTATTGATGCACTTTTTTAAACTCCTTCATCAAAGGTTTGGGCGCCACACAATAACCTAATTTCCAACCGGTGTTGTGAAAGGTTTTTCCGAAAGAAGCAGTGATGAAGGTTCTATTTGACAAGTCATCAAACTTAGCCGCACTTTGGTGTTCTCTGCCATCGAAAATGATATGTTCATACACCTCATCACTTATCACAAGTAGATCGTGTATTTCTGCCAGACGTTGTAATTCCAGCATATCATTTTCAGTAAAAACCATTCCGCTCGGATTATGAGGTGAATTAATCACTATCATCCGCGTTTTTGAGGTTATTTTTTGCTCAACTTCCCCCCAATTTGGGGTAAACAGTGGCGGATTTAACTGCACAGGGATGCTTTTTCCTCCAAATAACTCAATGGCGGGTTCATAACAATCATAGGCGGGTGCAAAAACGATGACCTCATCTCCTGCGTTGATTATTGCAGCAATGGCTGTAAAAATAGCCTGTGTGGCACCTGCCGTAACGGTAATCTCTGTAGTTGGATCATAATTTTTTCTATATAGCGACTCCAACTTATTCGAAATCATCTCTCGAAGCTTCAAATCCCCCGGCATCGGCGCATATTGATTAAATCCATCCTTCATCGCTTTGGACACCATTTCAATCAAAACAGGGTCTCCGGGGAAGTTAGGAAAGCCTTGGGAGAGGTTAATAGCGCCGTGATCTGCCGCCATTTTACTCATGATAGTAAATATGGTAGTTCCAACGTTAGGAAGTTTGGATGTTATCATCCTATAAAAGTAAGATAAGGCGTTTAATAGGGCAAGTTTGAGTAAATATTACTTAATTATCAGAAAATGTGTATATTGCCATCCCCGAATCTGATAAACCATGATTAAGAAATGATAAAAAACTATTATTTCTTCGTACTTATGTTGTTCTCTTTTGCTGTGGTCGCACAAAATTCCACCCCGCAAGAAGAGCTCTATTCCCCCGATCCAGAAATCGAGAAAGTCGGTTTCAAGCAATTGGTGGATTCTTCAGATAATTATTATTTCGAGGGTAAATATCACAATTCTTTAAAGGTTAATATTCTACTGCTGAAAAAGGCTTTGGCCGAAAATGATTTCCGGTACATTCATATGGGATACAGGAATTTGGGTTATGACTACCTAGCCATTAGCGATACGGTTTCGGCAGAAGAAAACTTTAGAAAATCCATGAAGTTCGCCAAAATATCCAAAAATGACACTGCAACAGCACTGTCGTATATGGACATTGCTAATTTGGAATCTTCGGTGTATTCAAATCATGAAAAAGCGATGGAATATCATTTGATGTCCATACGCTCTTTCGAAAAAATAAATGATTCGGTTGGTTTGGCCAAGGCACACTATAATACAAGTATCACGGCTATGGAAGCCGAAAACTATACACGAGTTTTACTTCATTTGATTAAAGCCAAAAAATTAACCGATTACAATGCTCATGTTTCCATGGGAATTGGAATTGAAAGTTTATTTGGTGAGTACTATTTGAAGAAGCAGAATTACGAGATGGCCGATATATACTTAACTCGAGCCATTAAAGCAGCCAAAAAGGAAAACCTTCCGGTCGAATTGGAAGTTGCTTACGAAGATTTTAGTGAAAGCTTGTTCCTTCAGCAGCGCTACCAGGAAGCTTACCAAGCCAGACAAGAGTATGAAAAATATGCTCAAATTAATCTGGACAATAGTAGTTCGGAAGAAATGGAGGCAGTATCGGCGAAATTCCAGGTGGCCGAATACCGGAATGAAGTGATGGAGGCTGAATTGAAAAACGAATTACAAGCGAAAATTGTTGAGAGTAAGTCGCGTTTGAATATCATCCTGATTATCATCTGTTTTTGTGCCATTCTCTTAATTGGTATTATTATGTTCGTTCTCAGTAAAAGAAAGCAACTCATCTTAAAACTGCGTGACAAGAACCAGGAATATTTAAAAGCAAAACGCAAATCGGAACAACTTTCGAAATCAAAGAGTAATTTCTTCTCTACGGTAAGTCACGAGTTGAGAACACCACTTTATGGAGTAATTGGATTAAGTACCATTTTATTGGAGGACGAATCCTTAAAGAGCCATGAAAAAGATTTAAAATCGTTGAAGTTTTCGGCCGATTATTTATTAGCGCTCATCAACGATGTACTTCAGATTAACAAAATAGATTCCAACAAGATTGAGGACGAAACTCATTCGTTTAACATTTCAGAATTAATAGAAAGCATTGCTTCTTCTTTTGAATACATGCGCATTCAGAATAACAACCGAATTGTAATTGTAGTTTCTGAAGAGCTCCCGAAATATCTTCAAGGAAACAGCGTGCGATTATCTCAGGTTTTAATGAACTTGGTGGGTAATGCTTGTAAGTTTACTGAAAACGGAACTATTTATATCAAAGCCGAATCGGTGAAGCTCAATGAAGATAAGGCCATGATCAAGTTCTCTGTAAAAGATACCGGAATTGGTATTGCCACAGACCGACAGGCTTCTATTTTTGACGAATTTGAACAAGGGGAAACCCTAAACTACAACTATCAAGGTACCGGATTAGGACTACCCATTGTGAAAAAGTTACTTTCGCTTTCTAATTCCGATATCAAAGTGACAAGTCAGCTTGGTAAAGGATCTACATTCTCCTTTGATTTGGAATTCGATGTTTCTTCCGAAGAAAATATTAAACAAGAAATCACCCTCGACACCAATCAACTAAACGGAAAGAAAATACTTGTCGCAGAGGACAATCGCATTAATCAAATTGTAACGAAGAAAATTCTGGAAAAAAATGGTATTGTGTGTACTATCGCTGAAAATGGTCAAATTGCCTCGGATATGGTCCAAAAAGAAAATTACGACCTCATCCTAATGGATTTAAATATGCCCGTCAAGGATGGTTTTCAAGCGTCCAAAGAAATTAGAACCTTCAATAATTCCATTCCCATTGTGGCTTTAACTGCCGTTGAAGTAGAAGAAGTGAGAAACGAAATTTTCGATTCGGGGATGAGCGATATTATCGTAAAACCCTACGATGCCAATAAATTTATTCAAACTATTTTGCTGAATATAAATGAACAAGGCAGACCCTTGGGCCTCGAACGAGATAAAAAAGTAATCTAAATAAAAAATCCCGGCAACACCGGGATTTTTTATATCTCAAATTCAATATTATCCTTTCAAACTTGCTGCTAAGTACTCCCGATTCATTCGGGCGATGTTCTCTAACGAAATTCCTTTCGGACATTCCACTTCGCATGCACCCGTATTGGTACAATTACCAAATCCCTCTTTGTCCATCTGCTCTACCATATTCAAAACTCGACGAGTCGCTTCTACCTTACCTTGCGGTAGGAGCGCAAACTGACTTACTTTGGCGGAAGTAAACAACATGGCACTAGCGTTCTTACAAGCTGCCACACAGGCGCCACAACCAATACAGGCAGCAGCATTAAATGATGCATCTGCATCCTCTTTCTCGATAGGAATAGCATTCGCATCGATGGTATTCCCAGACGTATTTACTGAAATAAATCCTCCAGCATGTTGAATTCTATCAAATGAAGAACGATCTACCATCAAGTCTTTGATTACCGGAAATGCTTTCGCTCTAAAGGGCTCAATCACGATAGTATCTCCATCATTAAATTTACGCATGTGTAACTGACAAGTCGTAATTAATCGATCCGGGCCATGAGGTTCACCGTTAATCTGTAATGAGCAACTTCCGCAGATTCCCTCTCTACAATCATGGTCGAAAACAACAGGTTCTTCCCCTTTTTCGATAAGACCGTCGTTTAAGACATCCAACATTTCAAGAAAGGACATATCGCCGTCGATCCCATCAATGGGATAGGTTTGCATGCTTCCTTTCGAGTTTGCGTCTTTTTGACGCCATATTTTTAGTGTAAGCTTCATAGCCGAGCTTTTTTATTTATAACTTCTGGTTTTGACCTCAATATTCTCATAGGTTAAATCTTCCTTATGCAAAACTGCTTCGGAAGGTTCTCCTTTATATTCCCAAGCCGCTACGTACATGAAATTCTCATCATCACGCAGTGCTTCTCCTTCTTCTGTTTGATATTCCTCTCGGAAATGTCCCCCACAAGATTCGTTTCTGTGTAAAGCATCTTTGGCAAATAACTCTCCCAGTTCTAAGAAATCGGCTACTCTCGCAGCTTTCTCCAACTCCTGATTTACCTCATTCATTCCTCCCGGGACTTTTACATCTCTCCAGAATTCTTCGCGCAATGCTTTTATTTCTGAAATGGCTTCATTTAGGTCTTTTTCATTCCTTGACATTCCACATTTGTTCCACATGATCTTTCCCAATCGCTTATGGAAATGATCTACAGGTTTTGTTCCATTGTTATTGACCAATTTCTCCAAAATATTTCGAACATTGTTTTCTGCTTCTTCGAATTCGGGAGAATCGGTACTAATGGGTCCCGTTCGAATATCATCGGCCAAATAATCTCCAATGGTATAAGGCAACACAAAATACCCATCGGCTAGACCTTGCATTAAGGCACTGGCTCCTAATCGGTTTGCGCCGTGATCGCTAAAGTTAGCCTCTCCGGCCGAATAACAACCCGGAATAGTGGTCTGTAAATTGTAATCCACCCAAACGCCTCCCATAGTGTAGTGCACCGCAGGATAAATCATCATTGGAGTTTTATACGGATTCTCATCTACAATTTTTTCATACATCTGAAAGAGGTTACCGTATTTGGTTTCGATTACCTTTTCACCCATTACGCGAATTTCTTCTTCGGAAGGGTTTTCAATTTTTTCAATGGCTGCTTGTTCTTTTCCATATCGCATAATAGCGTCTGCAAAATCCAAATAAACAGCCTCTCCGGTTTTGTTTACGCCGTAGCCGGCATCACATCGTTCTTTTGCAGCTCTGGAGGCTACATCACGTGGCACCAAATTTCCGAAGGAAGGATAACGACGCTCCAGGTAATAATCTCTGTCTTCCTCTTTTAACTCGGTGGGTTTCTTTTTTCCAGTGCGAATGGCGTCGGCATCTTCTTTATGTTTCGGCACCCAAATTCTTCCATCATTCCGCAGCGATTCCGACATTAACGTTAGCTTTGACTGATGATCTCCGGAAACCGGGATACAGGTTGGGTGTATTTGTGTGTAACATGGATTCGCAAAATACGCTCCTCTTTTGTGAATTTTCCACGAAGCCGTTACATTAGATCCCATGGCGTTGGTCGAAAGGAAGAAAACATTTCCGTAGCCACCTGTGGCGACTACCACGGCATGAGCCGAATGCCTTTCAATCTCACCTGTCACTAAATCTCTAGCGATTATACCTCTGGCCTTGCCATCGACGATCACTAAATCCAACATTTCGTGACGGTTATAAGCTTTTATTTTCCCACGATTTATTTGACGGTTCATTGCAGAATAGGCACCTAATAACAATTGCTGGCCTGTTTGTCCTTTGGCATAAAACGTTCTGGAAACTAAAACACCACCGAAAGATCGGTTGTCTAAAAGTCCGCCATACTCACGCGCAAATGGAACTCCTTGCGCTACACATTGATCGATAATATTGGCCGAAACCTCAGCCAGACGATATACGTTCTCTTCTCTCGATCTGTAATCTCCACCTTTGATGGTATCGTAAAACAAACGGTAGGTAGAATCACCGTCACCCTGGTAATTCTTGGCGGCATTAATTCCTCCCTGGGCAGCAATGGAATGCGCACGTCTAGGGGAATCCTGATAACAAAATGTTTTTACATTATAGCCTAATTCAGCTAAGGTGGCTGCGGCACTTCCTCCTGCAAGCCCGGTACCTACGACTATCACATCGATATTACGCTTGTTCGCCGGATTGACAAGATCAATATCGTTTTTATGTTTTGTCCACTTATCTGCTAAGGGCCCTTTGGGTAATTTGGAATCTAATGACATATCGCTAGCGTTTAGTGGGGTAATTGGTTAAAGTGGTGATAAAGAGCAATAAAAATAAATCCTACCGGAATCGCTACAGCGAATACCTGAGTAAATATTTTAAGGCCTTTCGAGTATTTATTGTTGAAACCTACACTTTGAAATGCAGATGAAAACCCGTGCCATAAATGCAGAATTAACAGCACAAAGGAAACAACATAAATTCCCACTCTCACCGGACTTTCAAATTTATGAACGGTCTCTGCGTAATATCTTGTGGGGTCTTCGGGATGGGTTTCAATGTATTTATGAACGATCTCCGGAATCCAGAAATCGTAAAAATGTAATCCCAGAAAAGCAAGGATTACCAAACCTGAAATTATCATGTTTCTGGAAGCCCAACTTGAATTAGCACCGCCTTTGAATTGGGCGTATTTCACAGTTCTCGCACTTCGGTTTTTCAATTCGAGGATAAAACCCATTACGAAGTGAAAGACCACACCGAAAATTAAAATAGGCTGTAGAATCCCTTGTACCAATCCATTGGTTCCCATAAAATGAGACCAGGAATTAAAAGTGTCCGGCGCGATGACCGAGGTAAAATTGATTGTAAAGTGTTGAGCAAGGAAAAAAACTAAGAACAAACCTGAAAGTGCCATTGCCACTTTTCTGGCTATTGAAGAAGAGATCATTCCCATTATGGTTTTCTTTTCAAACTATTGAACCACAAAAATACGCCTCAAAAGTTTTTTCAACAAACATTCGTTAGTCTTTTACTTACTATTTAGAATTGATTTAAATACTAAACTATTTAATCTCCAATGTCTTGGTCGTTTTTTGATTTCCCATTGCGAAAGTCACGTTGTATTTTCCCTTCGGAAGATAATATAAACCGTTATCGGCTTTCTTCATTTTTGCGCCACCTTTTTCCAAGGATTTCTTTCCTTTTTCAGAAGTAGAAAGGTCATAGGTAATCACATTGTAGCCTTTGTCAATTTCCTGATTTATCTTCTGAACTTCATCACCGTTTTCCGATTCGATTATTACTGAAATTTTCCCTCCCGAAGGACTAAACACCTGTAGGTCGATTTCCGGCTCGAACGGATCGTACCAAGGACTAAAGCTATTGCCCCAATTACGGCGCGAGCGCATCGGACTTAGATCTCCCGCTATTAAATTGTTATTTTCTTCTACTGAAACTTGCTGTAGCAAGGAAATATCCGCCACATAAATAGACCTACCATGGGTTCCTAATACCAAGTCATTTTCTTCCTCCTGAATGACCAAATCATGATAAGCCACATTGGGTAACCCTTCCGAAAATGGTTGCCAGGATTTACCTCGATTCAATGAAACATAAGCTCCATTATCGGTCCCAACGTAAAGAATATTCATATTTACAGGATCTTCCTTTATAACATTTACCGGTGATGCCGGCATATTACTGCTTATATCGTTCCAGGTGTTACCGAAGTCTTCACTTACATATATATACGGTGTGAAATCGTCCCAACGATAACCATTGAGTGTAACATATACTCGAGACTTTTTGTGACTAGAAGCGATTACTCTACTCACCCAAAGATCTTTTGGAAAGGAATTGGAAATTCGCTTCCAATCCCCGCCGCCGTTTCGACTTACAAAGACCAACCCATCATCACTTCCGGTATACAACAAACCGAACTCAAAAGGCGACTCACTAATACTGGTCAATGTACCATAGGCCACATTTCCCATTTTACCTCCTTGGGTTAAATCGAACGATATAGCATCCCAGCTATCTCCTTGATTCATACTTCGCATTAGTTTATTTCCTCCCAAATAAAGTATGTCCTGATTGTGAGAACTCAACTGAATCGGGGTTTGCCAATTAAATCGGTAGGGGGCTTCCCCTAATTCATGTTTGGGTTGAATGTATTTCTGTTCATCTTTTGCCCTGTTTAATCTAAAATAGTTCCCAAATTGAAACCCGGTATAAACAATATTATTATTTCTATTGTCAATTTCGATTTGCATACCATCTCCTCCCATGATACTTTCGAAGGGATATTGTCCGGTTTGATGCCAACGCACTCTTTCGGTATTGGTATGAGGCCCAACCCAAACACCATTGTCTTGGAGTCCACCGTACACATTATACGGTTTAGCATTATCTACATTGATAGCATAAAACTGACCCACAGCAGGCGTGTTGCATTTAATCCAACTTTCTCCATCGTCGTAAGTAATATTAACTCCACCATCGTTTCCATTGATCATATGCCCTGGCATCTTCGGATTAATCCATAGGGCGTGATGATCGGCATGAACATTATGTCCATTAATTCCCTCGAAGGTTTTTCCGCCATCCTTAGATTTCAGAATGGGCACGCCATAAATGTAAATTCCATCAGCATTATTGGGATCGACGTGGATCTTTCCGAAGTAATATCCGTAGGAATAATAAATCGCATCCAGATAACCATCATGAGTCTTTTTCCACGTTTTTCCACCATTAGTACTTTTATAAACCTCTGCACCTATCACAGGTGTATCAAACAACATACTATTTGCATCTTCCAAATATTTGGAGAGATCGACCGGTTCTGCACTTCCACTTCTAATCATTTGCTTCACATTTTCGGCCTTATATTTCTCTTGAAATCCGTTGCTTCTCAAATAGGACTCTAATTTTTTATTATCCAATGCCAAAAATTGTTCTTTCGACATTTTTTTGAAATCATCTTTCGCTAGCGTGTTGGGATCTTTATCATCCTCTTTCTCTTTATCTCTTCGGAATTGACTGTCGTGGATCGCATAAATCGTATTCTCGTCAACAACGGCAACTCCAATCCTACCAACACCCTCTCCGGTAGGAAATCCGCTACCCTCTACTGAAACTTTCTTCCATGTATTCCCGGCATCGGTACTTTTATAGATACCACTTCCTGTTCCACTGCCTCTAAAATTCCATGCTTTTCTGTCTTTGTCCCAAGAAGAAGCATAAACAATATTGAAGTTATTTGGATGTACATCCATCTCGATAATTCCCGATTGATCGTTCACAAATAATGTTCGATTCCAGGTTTTACCACCGTCCATGGTTTTAAAGACACCTCGTTGGTCATTTTTTGAGTATAAATGTCCTACTGCGCTTACTAGTAACTCGTTCGAATTACTTGGATTGATTATTATTTTACTGATATGGTGCGAATCTCTAAGGCCCATATTTTCCCAAGTTTCACCACCGTCTGTAGTTTTTAACAAGCCTATTCCGGCATAGGAAGAACGTGAAGCGTTCACTTCACCGGTTCCCACCCAGAGCGTGTTGGTTTTCCAATCCATCGCCAGACTTCCCACATTTTGTGTTGGGCTTGAGTCCAAAATAGGTTCGAAAGTGGTTCCATTGTTTTTGGTGTGCCAAACTCCACCACTGGCGTATCCAACGTAAAACTCGGTAGGGTTCTCCGGATTAACGGCAAAATCGACTACCCTTCCGCTCATCACCGTCGGACCAATACTTTTAAAGGGTAGATTCTTAACCAAAGAATTTTGACTAAGTTCTGTTTTTTGCTGAATCGCCTGCTTCACATTCGCTGGTGAAGTAGGCGTAGGTTGTGCTAGAAGTTGAAAAAAAGAAAAGAAGAATACAAGGGATAAAATAGAATAAACTCGCATGTTGGTTATGTTTTTAGGAGTTTGAAAGTACACAATGAACCCTTTATACCAAAATATTTTGATGAAGTTTAACATCCGAAGGTGTTCCGTGAGTCCAGTTTGATTTTCTTTTATAACTTCGATTCTGGCAAATCATTAATTATCATGAAACCCGACCAAAGTGCTTTTGAAAATTATATTAAAAATATCATTGGCACGGTACCTCCCGAAAGTGAACTAGCAGAGATTCTAAACGTTTTCCGTTTTATGCCGTTAAACAAGAACTCATTTTTGGTAGAAGAAGGTAGTATATGCCCATATTTTTGTTTTATTGAAAATGGGGTATTACAACACAGTATAGTTTTAGATGGAGAAGAAAAGACGACTTATTTGGGCCTGCGTAATTCGTGCACTGCCGCGTTAAAAAGTTTTAGATTTAAGATCAAATCCCGAAAAAGTATTAAGGCGATAACCGACTGTGAATTATGGGTTATTGAAATAGACGAATTTGAACATTTAATGACCCACAACGATACTTTCCAAAGATTCTACCACAATTTAATCGAAAACCAAATCTATCGAATAGACGATTACCGAATTGATCTTCTCACACTTTCTCCGGAAGAAAGATATAAGAAACTTCTTGAGAACGAACCCAATTTGTTGCAAGATGTTCCTTTGCACTATTTGGCCTCTTTTCTTGGAATCTCTACCCGTCACATGAGCAGGATACGGAAAAAATAAATTAGGACATATGGCTACTTATGTTTACAGATGAATGGCTAAATTTGACATTATAATTCTTTAAGTAAACTCCAATGAAGTATCAGCGCATCGATTCATCACTTTTCAGCAACAATCGAAAAAACTTTATGGCTCAAATGAAGCCGAAAAGTTTGGCGGTTTTTAACAGTAACGATATTTATCCTGTAAGTGCGGATAGCACCATGCCCTTCAATCAGCATCGTGATATATTTTACTTAAGTGGTGTCGATCAGGAAGAAAGTATTTTATTGCTCTTCCCCGAAGCTGTGGAGGAAAAGCATAGAGAAGTGTTGTTCCTCAGAGAAACTAATGAGCATATTGCGATTTGGGAAGGAGAAAAACTCACCAAAGAAAAAGCGTTGGAGGTGAGTGGGATTAAAACAGTGTATTGGCTGAGTGAATTCGACAAAATTTTCTTTGAATTGATGACTCAGAGCGAACTTATTTACTTCAATACGAACGAGCATTACCGGCAAGCCGTTGAAACCGAAACTCGGGAGGCACGGTTCATTAGAAATACCAAAGAAAAATTCCCTGCCCATAGTTGGGCGAAGAGTAATCCTATTCTTCAAAGGTTACGTTCCATTAAGAGTGAGGTTGAAATCGA
>JABDKT010000272.1 GCA_013002065.1 Flavobacteriaceae bacterium | reverse complement strand
TTCCAACGCCTCAACAATATATTCTTCCGCTCCATCTACAAATCGAGTGCGGTCGGTATCTTCGATGCGGAGCACAAAATCTCCTCCGTGTTTTTTAGCGAATAAATAATTAAACAGAGCCGTTCTAACTCCACCAATATGTAGTGGGCCGGTTGGGCTAGGAGCGAAACGAACGCGAACTTTTTCAGGCATTTTTTAGTTACTTGATTGAGCTGGCAAAGGTAAGAATTAAGTGTTTATTAAAATGCGAAATATATTTATCAATAGTCGCATAACTATCTAATATGAAAACCAAGGCTTTCAGATTCGCAATATGAGTTTCGAAAGGATTTTAGTGGTTGGGCTTCATTTCTTCAGGAATGCGCTTATTCATCAACGCAAACCAAACCGGTGGCACTAGACTAATCACCATTGAGGTAGGATAGCCATAAGGCATTTGAGGGCTTACCTCATGATATTCCAGCAACTGGTATTTCTTGTGTGCGCGATAGTGATGGTCGCTATGTCGTGTGAGCTCATAAAGCATAATTCTACCTAAGACATGATTGCTATTCCAGGAGTGAATTTCTTTTACTCTTTCATAACGCCCACTAGCAGTTTTCAATCTTCTCAAGCCATAGTGTTCGATATAATTGATGGTTTCTAGCATAACTAAAGCTGAAATAGCAAATCCGAATGCAATCGCTAGGGCAGTTATTCCAAAGAAATAATAAATAACTCCATAATAAACCAGCTGAGCCGCAACATACCAGAGCATGTCATTTTTGTAGCTAAGAAACCCGCGCCCTTCCTTTTTAAGTAAGTTCATTTGAATGTTCCAAGCACTTCTGTACTGGCCGAGGATGGAAGTGAACCAAAAGGAATACACCGACTGATTGTACTTGGCGCTGGCTGGATCTTCTTTGGTTGCCGCGTGTAAATGATGACCAAAATTGTGCTCAATATAAAAATGCAAATTCATCGCCGGAAGCAACAAGATTTTACTTAGTACTCTTTCCCAACGAGTTGTTCGATGCCCAAGTTCGTGAGCAACGTTTATACCATTGGAACTAAGAACAATCCCCACCGAAAATGTAAGTCCGATAATTTCATATAACCCATAATTGGCCCAAGTCGTGCTCCATAAAAACCAGCCAACGATTCCATAAATGATGGGAATATTGAAGTAAAGTAAGATGTCGAAAAATATATTTTTAGATTTTTGCTTTTTCTCTTTTTCTGAAATATTAGAGTCGTCAACTGGAAGCATTATTTCAATAATAGGGATAAGTACAAAAGCGAATAGAGGTGTAAAAAATGACCAAATTCCACGAAGATTTAGGCTCACAATAAGCACCAAGGGAAGGGCGTATGCAACCAAATACTTTAAATCTTTCATAAAATTCGGCTTTGGAGTAATTTTTGTGCTATTTTAGGAGTTTCCATTAGTAAAACCGCTCCATGAGTACGTTTAGGATTATTCAGCAAAAGCTGGAGCAATTTATAAAAAAATACTATACCAATGCGCTAATAAGAGGCTCACTTCTTTTTATTGCCATTGGACTTCTATATTTTATTCTAACCCTGTTTATTGAGTATTTTTTATGGCTTGACACGACAGGGAGGACTGTACTTTTTTGGAGTTTTGTTGTTGTTGAGGTTGGGCTTTTTGTTCGATTCATAGCTTTCCCTTTGGCGAAATTATTTAAGCTTCAACAGGGTATCAATCACGAAGAGGCCTCTAAGATAATAGGGAACCACTTTCCGGAAGTAAATGATAAGCTGCTGAATGTTATTCAGTTAAATCAGAACCAAAGGGAGTCTGAACTTTTGGCGGCAAGCATTGATCAAAAGTCTGGTGAATTACAACCTATTCCTTTTAAGAGCGCGATCAACTTCAAGAAGAATGCTAAGTATCTCAAATATGTAGCAATACCAATAGCCATTATCGTACTCGTAAATCTATTGTGGGACAAAGATTTGTTTTCAAGTAGTTATGAGCGAGTGGTAAATTATGATACTGCCTATGAAGCGCCTGCGCCTTTTTCATTTGTTGTTTTAAATGAAAATTTAAGCGCTATAGAAAACAAGAATTTCACACTTAAAGTTAAAACTGAAGGAGATGTCATTCCGGAGAATGCCTCGATTCAATTCAATAATGAGGCTTATTATTTAGAGCAAATAGCCCCCGGACTTTTTGAATATACATTTTCACAACCCACCAACAATTTAAAATTTCAGCTAAACGCCAATAAAGTAAATTCAAGGCAATACGAATTGGAGGTTTTAAAAACACCCTCATTGCTTTCGTTCGACATGAAATTGGACTACCCTTCTTACACGGGTAAAAAAGATGAAACTTTGAGCAGCACAGGAAATGCTACCATCCCTGAAGGAACTCGCGTGAGTTGGATTGTTAACACTCAAAACACCGATAAAGTTCAACTTTCAACTTCAGATACGATTTATAATTTTTCGGGAGAGAATCAGGTGTTTAGTTTTAACAAAGGGATTTTTCGCAAATTGGATTATTCCATTACTACTTCGAATGAATTCCTTAAGGATTATGAAAACCTAGCTTTCACAATTGGCGTAGTGAAAGATGAATACCCCGATATTGATGTGGAGTCTAAAAAAGATTCAACAGAGGCCGAAACAACCTACTTTTTAGGGCAGGTAGCCGATGATTATGGGCTTACTAAGTTGCAATTGGTTTATTATCGGCAAGGACAAGCAGAACAAAAACAAGTTGAAGTAATTCCTATTTCCAAGTCGAATTTTGATCAATTTACATACTCATTCCCCGGAAATTTAAACCTCAAAGAGGGGGTTTCTTATGAATATTATTTTGAAATATTCGACAACGACCAAATTCATAATTATAAATCGGTTAAGTCGGGGATTTATTCTTTCCGTAAGCTAACAGAAGAGGAATTAGAGGCCGAAAGGTTAAAGCAGCAAGAAGAAAACATTAAGGACTTATCGAAATCGCTAAAGGATGTTAAAGATCAGGAAAAGCGCCTCAAAGAGATTACCGATACGCAAAAACAGAAGAACGATCTCAATTGGAATGATAAAAAGAAAATAGAAAACTTCATCAAGCGACAGAAACAGCAGGAAGAAATGATGAAAAACTTTTCCAAAGAGATGAAAGAAAATTTGGAAAAGTTTCAACCAGAAAATGAAGACGAGGATCCTTTTAAAGAGCAATTAGAGGAGCGATTGGAGGAGAATGAAAAGCGCTTAGAGGAAAACGAGAAGTTGTTAGAGGAATTGGAAAGACTTCGGGATAAAATAAATAAAGAGGAACTGTCTGAAAAACTTGAAAAACTCGCCAAGCAGAATAAAAATCAGGAAAAGAATTTAGAGCAGTTAGTAGAGTTAACAAAAAGATATTATGTAACGAAAAAGGCAGAAAAACTCGCCGAGGAGTTATATAAATTAGGAGAAGAGCAAGAGAAATTATCAGAGGCATCTGAAGATGAAAACACCAAAGAGGAGCAGGAAAAGTTGAATGAGAAATTTGAGGAATATCTGGAAGAAATGAAGAATCTTCAAGAGGAAAATAAGGGCTTAAAATCGCCTATGGATATTCCACAAGACGAGAAAGGTGAGGAGAAGGTGAAAGAGGAACAGCAAAAGGCGACTGAAAATCTTCAGCAACAGAATAAGCCGGCAGCTTCTAAGAACCAAAAGAAAGCAGCACAGAAAATGAAGCAGATGGGACAGCAAATGCAAATGCAGATGCAGTCTGGCCAAATGGAAAGTATAGAGGAAGATGTTGAGATGCTACGTCAAATATTAGACAATTTAGTAGTGTTTTCTTTCGAACAAGAAGACTTGTTGGATGAATTCAAACAAATCGA
>JABDKT010000249.1 GCA_013002065.1 Flavobacteriaceae bacterium | reverse complement strand
AAGGTGAAGGTAGGAATAGGATTTCCAAATGGAATCATTAAAAACACCTTCTTCTGCAAATACATCGATCTTCCTTGAAGAAGAAATTGCGGGAGGTAATGGATTATACGCTGCCGGACTTAACAATATAACTTCGTCAAATAGATCTGGGAATTTCATCACAAAGCGTAGTGATCCGTAGCCACCCGCAGAGTTCCCTGCGAGAATCCTCCTCGACAGAGTACCACCAATTTGCCTTTCTATTTCAGGAATAAATTCAGAAATGTAAAAGGTCTCCATTTTATCGTGACGATCCACATACCATGAATTACCTGCATCGATGCTAACGGCGACTACTGGCGGAATTAATTTTGCTTCAATTAACGAATCCAAAATAGAGGCTACGTTCCCTTCAGTTTCCTGAAACCAGTCCAAGTGATCTCCTCCGTGCCCATGTAACAAATACAATATAGGAGAGGGTTTCGACATGGAATCCCGCATGAAGGGGTTGTATTGTATATACTGCACCTTACGTTCTAATATTTCAGAATCAATACTCGACTCAACTATCGTCCCAGACCTGTCGGATTCATTACCTCTACAGGACATTATGAGCACCGATAATGATACGGCTAATCCAAATACGAAGAATTTAATTTGCATTTTAAAGCTTTATTTGTAGTGTTTTTTCAGAAGAAGTAATTAGTAACATTTGGTTATCAGTTGTTGATAATTTAGCTCCTTCCGAAACTTCAGCCTCGTTCTCATCTGCCGAAATGACAATCTCTAAAGTCCAATCTGCTTCTTGTTCGACTCTTATGTCCAAAACACCTTCTTTGTTGGTATAAAAAACTGAAATGGAATTGTCTCCAACTAAAACATTTTCCAAACTGGCTTCGTTCCATTCTGAAGGCATTTGAGGTTTTATCATTACTCTTTTATTGGCTGCATCGGGTTTTATTCCGAAGAATTGCTCTACGATAGGAACCGCATATCCGTAGATATTCCAGGCTTGGGTCATCATACCATAATCGGGAGATACTTCATAGATGCTTCCTGGGAGAGCGTAGCTAAAAGAACGAGTCATTCTTTTAAGATAGTTGAGTGCCTTATCCGGTCTTCCGTAGTTGTTTTCGGCTACGATTTGAACTCCCGTAGGCAATGTCATTACGGCTCCGGTATAACTAAAAATCTTACTGCCTTTAAAAGAACCGTCGTCAGATCCGGCCGATTCGTCTCTATCGATACCAGTGACAAAAACTCCGAAAGGGTTGACAAACTTTTCGGCAGTTTGCAATGCTTTTTCTGCTTTGTCGCTATCGGCTATTCCCACTTCCATAGGTGTATTGACTACCCAATTATGATGTAAGACGAAGGGTCTGGGTTTGGTGGCAGGATTCGCCAATATCGCAGCTTTCGTTTCTTTTAATTCCTCAACGGCCCAGGGTTTGCCTAAAGTATCGGCTCTTACTATGGCGTCTTCGATAAGGTGTAAAGCTTGTTCGTCTGTTCCAATAAAATCTGCATAGGAATTAAATTCCTCACTCCAAAATTGTTCGTTGATTAACATGGCCATTTCATGCGCAGTTTCAGAATAAGCAATGGCCTTCCCTCGATAGCCTAATGCAGAAGCAATTTCCGAGGCATCCTGAAAAGCTTTTTGAGTATAGGCTGCCACATCAATCATTTCGCTATCCAAACCATGAATTTCCATCATTCCAAATCCGTCCGGAAACATATTTCCATCCTTATCATTTTCAGTCAGCAACCAATCCAACCCTTTTTCGATGGTTGGGAAATACTTTTCGAGAAAGGATTTGTCTCCATTCCATTGATAAATTTTCCATATTAAGGATGCAAACTGAGGGGTTTCATTGATATTTCCCGGATTAAAAACGGCACCATTGGTTGACATTTCATGAATAATGCGGCCATTTCCATTGACTACTTCGGAAACACTATCCAACAAAGCAATGGTATTATAAACTGCGTCGTGTTGGCCAATAGCCATATAACCTTGAAGGGCGTATTCACTATCTACACCAAACCACCAGGGATAATCGGGGATACCTGCTCCTATACCGGAACCAATTTCCGGCACGGTTCTCACCAGCCAGTCGCAGTTGTATTTTAGCCATTCAAAAGCCTGATTAATGTCGGTATCCGGCGTGGTCAATTTAGTTTTATGGGCAAGAGAAGCGTATCGTTCTTTTTTACTTTTTAGATAAGACAACCAATTTTCCATGATGTCCTTATAATTGGCAATGGCTTCTTCCTCGGAAATCATCGAACCTGCGATTACCAGACTTAT
>JABDKT010000102.1 GCA_013002065.1 Flavobacteriaceae bacterium | reverse complement strand
TTTTTGTAATCTAATATCTTGGGTTGGGCAGCAACCAATTTTGGGTCCTTTGCGAATCCGTCTAGTATGGGATCCAACCAGCCGGGACTTACCTCGACATCATTATTGAGAAGTACCCATATTTCTTCGGAAAGATCTTTCAGTGCTTCGTTGTATCCACCGGCATAGCCACTATTTGAATGATTCCGAATGATTTCTACGGAAGGGAACATTTCAGCAGTAAACGAAACACTATCATCGTTAGAAGCATTATCTGCCAGATATATCTTCGCTCCTGAAGAATTCTCTACCACCGAAGGCAAAAATTCTTCCAACAAAGTTTTTCCATTCCAATTTAGGATGACAACAGCGACATTCACGGCTGCAAATTAAGAAGATTATTCCTTTTGAAGGTTTGGAACATCCTCTAAAAATATATATTGCTCATTATCGTAATCCATTCGGCAATAATAATGATCCAGTCCGTTGGTGACCATAAGGAATGGTGCTTTAGTTACCAAGTTATATCGAGCTATTTGATCAAAAACTTCCTGTGTTATCTGAATATGCGGGGCTTTGCATTCCACCAACAATCGAACATTTCCATACTTATCAAAGACCACGGCATCATATCGTTTTTTAGTTCCGTTCAAAAGAAGTTGCTTTTCTACGTTAATTAGAGCAGATGAAAACCCCTTGTCCGTGACCAGATAATGAACCACATGTTGTCGAACCCACTCCTCGGGAGTAAGGACTACAAATTTTTTTCGGATGACATCAAAAATCAATGCTTGCTTTTCGCTATTTTTGAAGCGAAACGAATATGCGGGAAAGTTTAATTTTTGCATCGAAGTAAAAATATAAAACCTACCTCGTTTAACGTACAATTCATAAGACTTTTATGGGCCTGGACGAGGTTAAAAACATTATTACAAATATTCAGCAGGGAAATATTTCCCCCATTTACTTTCTAATGGGTGAGGAGGCTTATTATATAGACGGTATTTCCGACTTCATTGAAAATAATCTCCTTTCGGAAGAAGAGAAGGGTTTCAATCAGATGGTACTTTACGGCAGAGATGTTTCCGTGGAAGATATTGTGAGCAACGCCAAGCGTTATCCCATGATGGCCGAACGTCAAGTAGTGATTGTGAAAGAAGCGCAGGATTTATCTAGAACCATTGAAAACCTGTTGGCTTATGCGGAAAACCCTCAGCCCACAACGGTTCTGGTAATTTGTTATAAATACAAAAAGCTGGATGCCCGGAAGAAATTGACCAAAGTGTTACGTCAAAATGCCGTTATCTTCGATAGTAAAAAGTTGTATGAGAATCAGGTGCCGGACTGGATTCGGAGAGTACTTTCCGGAAAAGGTTACACCATCACACCTAAGGCGGCCCAAATGCTTACCGAATTTCTCGGAAATGACTTAAGCAAAGTAAACAACGAACTGGAAAAACTGCAGCTTATCGTAAAACCCGGTGAGCAAATTACACCTCAAATTGTAGAGGAAAATATTGGGATTAGCAAGGATTTTAATAATTTCGAGTTACAAAATGCTATCGGTGAAAGGGACATTAAAAAGGCGTTCGGAATCGTCCAGTATTTTGCTCAAAATCCGAAAAACCATCCTTTGGTGATGACGATTGCATTACTGTACAGCTTCTTTTCAAAACTGCTGAAATATCATTCATTAACCGATAAATCGCTTGCACCTAAGGCACTTGGTGTGAACCCATATTTTATCAAGGATTATCAAACTGCAGCCAGAAATTACCCCATGAAGAAGGTAAGTGCGATTGTGAGTTCCATTCGAGAAATCGATATGAAAAGCAAAGGAGTAGGTGCCGCCAATCTACCGCAAGGCGATTTGCTCAAGGAACTTTTAGCAAAAATCTTCGACTAATTATTTTCGGTCAATCGAAAATTTACCTGCACCAATTAATGCGATCGCAATAAATCCAACCAGATAAAGTAATGCTAATTCTTTGTCCTTCAAAGGGTCTCCACCATGGACAACGAATGCTGCCACTCCCATAGTGATGGCTGCTACAATTGCAGCTAATCTTGTTTTTAACCCAATGATGATCAAAATAGGAGCCACTGCCTCTCCAAGAACAGTAAGTATTAAACTTATTGCACTTCCCAGTCCAATGGGATCGGGAAAATCAAAATCCCCTTGAAGTAATTGCATAAGTTTTGGAATTCCGTGAAAAAGCATTAATCCGGAAACGCCAACACGAAGAA
>JABDKT010000233.1 GCA_013002065.1 Flavobacteriaceae bacterium | reverse complement strand
GTATTGCAGTAGGAGAGTACCGCCATCTTGCACATATTTATTCAAGATTTCTTGTTTGAACTCCAATTCGGGTATCATATTATAAGCACGAATTCCTACTACTATTGCGTCGTATTTTTTTAGGTTTTCTTCGGAAATATCCGAAGGCAGGATGGTATTTACGTTATATCCAATTTGTTTCAAACTCTCCGGTATGGCATCTCCTGCACCTTCGATATAACCTATAAGTTCTCCCTTTTTCTCGATAGGAATACGCACTACCTTGGCTTGGGAGGGAAGGAGAACGCTCTGATACGGAATATGGTCGTAATCGATCGTCACCAGCTCTTTTCCGAAGTACTTGTCACCAATTTGAACATAAGGTTTCAAATAACCTTCACTTTGGTTATTGGGCGGAGTGACAGTAAAAGTGAGCGTTTGAGTGGATCCTTTGGCTCCAAGCGAAAAAGTATGGGTTGCCGGACTTACGACCCAGCCTTTGGGATGAATGAGATTTACGGTACCGGTAATGTTTTCCCTTCCGGCAGTCACTTCCACTGGAATCTGCCTGCTTTTATCATTGGAAAAGATCAATACCTTTTCCGCAATGGAGGCTGTGACCTCCGGCAATACTTCGAGCGGCCGATAAACTTCTCCCATTACAGGATCGTTGAATTTATATACAATATTTCGGGTAACACTCATTTCTTTCCCGGCGATAGTTAGATTAAAGATCACGGGGAACTGGTTTTGTTTTTCTGGTAATCCGATGAGCTTCTTATCGGTTACTTTGTACATACCCAGGCTACCTTCTTCATTAAGCCAATATGGTGTCGAATACTCTTTTACGCTGAAAGTATTTTCAACACTATTCATGTTCACACGTTTATTTTCTTCTAAGGTCGTAGCCACCAATTGAGTAGGGAAGGAGACGATAGGCGAAGTCACCGAATTCAATTTTGCAGATACGCTCGATCTATTAATGACTTCTATCGTTATATTCAAACTTCCACTAGGGGAGACACTTTGTTGGTCGGCTACAGCTTCGAGAAAGATTCCTGCACAATCCAATATGAGTTGATCTATTTCAGCTAGTTTAATGTTGCGCCAATGGTCATCCTGTAAATTTGTAATTAATTCGCGTGCTTCCATAAGTTTGGGAACACTTGCTGCCGGATACGTGAAATTAAAATCGGATTCCACAGTTTTTAAAATAGCTCCAATGGCCTCACCGCCTTCCACTCGGGACCAAGTAGTATTTATTCCGTCGAAAAGATTTTCTTTATCGTTGGGAAAATCTCCCTTTAAGTATTCGAGATACTCGGTTTGTGATCCTCGACTTCCAGTGCTTCCAAATCCTTGTGATTTGTGCATACTTCGGCTAAGAGAAGCAATTTCACCGTTCGAAAGACCCAAAGTGGGGTAGTAGTTGCCGGTTTCCACCTCCACCAAATTGGTTTTATCGGCTTTTGCAAAATTTTCTCTGCTTCCGTAAAACCACCAAGATGTATTGAAAAATAACCGTTTAGGTTGCCATGTTCCAAATTCGTTGGCCGATTCCGGAAATTTACTTGCATCTCCTACTAGCTCGTATGCCTCAAAGCTTAACATGGCAGAGGAGGTATGATGACCATGGGTAGTACCCGGGTTTCGGTGGTTGAATCTATTGATGATGATGTCCGGCTTGAACTTTCGTATTGCTCTTACCACGTCGCTCATCACTTCGTCTTTGTTCCAAATTGCCAGTGTTTCGTCGGGATGTTTAGAATAACCAAAATCGTTCGCTCGTGTGAACAATTGTTGTCCGCCGTCGATTCTTCTTGCCGCAAGTAATTCTTGTGTTCGAATTACCCCAAGCAATTCTCTAATTTCGGGACCTACTAGATTTTGCCCACCATCACCTCGTGTCATTGATAGGTACGCTGTTCTGGCCTTTACCTCATTTGAAAGATGTGAAATTAGACGTGTATTTTCATCGTCGGGATGAGCAGCCACATATAAAGCTGAGCCTAAAAAATTCAGTTTTTGAAGGTTGTGATAAATTTCGGAAGTGCTGGGTTTATTAGGTTTTTGAGCTGAGCTTTGCGTCCAACCTAAAAAAGCAATTAAAATTAGGAGGGTGGTTTTTTTGTAGTTCACTGGTTTGGCTTTACGATACCTTTCAAATATATCGAAATTTGAAAATGAAACTTAAAAACTTGGGCTTTCTTTAACATTTCAGAAATAAAAAAGACCCTGACAACATATGTTGAGCAGGGCCAATTATGGAGAAAAAACTATTTAATTTTCAGATTTAGGTTTCACCTTGCATGTGCTCAATCCGAAGGGAGCGTATAGCGGGCAAAAACTAACAAAACTTGTGAGGATAAATATTCCGGCAACTACCAATAAAACAATAGCCAAGGTTCCCGAGATATATCCTGTAAAGTACAATATCAATACTGTGGCTGCAGCTAAGAATCGTATAATACGATCTGTATTTCCCATATTTTTTTTCATAATTCGAGATTTAATGATTTAAAATTACCGTTACTTTTTGGCGTCGTATATGACATAAATCATAAATACAAAATAAAAACTGCTTTGGGCAGGGGGCGCATTCCAAAGCAGTTTACAGCTAACTAAAACATAGCATTAGTTGGGGTGTAGAAAAAATTTAGTTGGCTAAGTTCAAATAATTTTGTTTGCGAATGTTTCTTTTTAGGGACACCTGGTGTGGCGATGTTTACTGTATGTTTCATTCTATAATTTTCACTAATTTTTTTCAAAGGTTAGCAAGTCGGTTCCGCCATTTCCACCACTTACATCGATCAATTCAATTTTATTGTTAGAAACGGATATGATGTCCCAATCGTCATTGAGGTCTTCAAAGTCGTTGGTGTCTGGAACCGGAAAGAAAATGTTGAAATCGTCATCGTCGGTTGAATTTCCATCATCATCGCTAGAGTTATTACTACTGTCGTCCTGTACAGACCAGGTACCCGTAACAGTGTTATTTCCTTTGGTTGCCACGAGGCTTCCATCTGTATTAAACGAAAAGATATAACCGTTGAAGTCACTGGTCTCGTCACTATCGGTATCAAAGAAATAAGTGATAATCCAGGTTCCGCTCTCGGCAATTTGAGTTACTTGATCTGCACTAGTGGTGTTATTTGTTGTTGCTGATGAGTTGTCATCTTTAGAACAACCACTCGTTACAATAATTAAGACTAAGGCTACTAAAATTGTGAAATTGATTTTCATAATGAGGTTTTAAGATTGAATTACTAATTTATTTTAGTGCGCGAGAATTTTGTTTGTTTTTGGATTAATAACCGGGCCACTTTCGTGACCCGGATTAATCCCTTATTTTATCTGAATTTACTTCAGATTGTGTTTACTCGAAGATATAGATGCTACTTATATCGATGTGGTCATATTCTTTACAATCTTCGACCAGTGTAATTTGACCTACAATGTTCTTGGATTGTGAATCATTGATGATTGATCCCTGGTTTGTCATTGACAAACTAATGATTGTGTACATACCAACGATATATAAAAAGGCCAAGCTTTTGTTATCTAATTCCTTCATGAGTTTGATTTATAGTTTTTCAAATACTAAGGTGTCGGTTCCACCACCACCACCGCTTACATCTTGTAATTCGATACGTGTTTCGCTTACCATTAACACGTCCCAATCGTCATTGAATTCATCGAATGGTACTTGTAATAAGAAATCAAGGTTTAGTTCATTCCCATTATTGGTAACAGACCAGGTTCCGGCTGCGGTATTTGTGCCGTTCGTAGCAACTACGGTACCTGAAACATTGTATACAACCGTGTATCCAACATAGTCTATGGTTTCATCTACTCCATCATCGAGGTAGCTAGCCACCTCCCAAATACCATCCACAAGGATATCTTCAAGGTCGGTGTTTCCACCTCCACCTCCACCTCCGGAGAATGGTTCTCTTCCAAAGGTTAAGAATTCTTCAGAACCATCTCCGCCACTAACATCTTTTAGGCGAATGATATCCTGGGTTACTTCAAGAACATCCCAATCATCGGCCAATTCATCAAGTGGGGGAACAATTCCATAGTTAAGATTCAATTCGAGTTCTGTTTCATCTCCCGATCCAGTTGACCAGGCACCTACGGTTGGAATTCCACTCGCTGTGGCTGTAGTAGTTCCGTTGGTGTCAAAATTGAAAACATAATCGGCAAAGTCGGCAGTTTCGTCTTCATCATCGAAGAAATAGTTTACATACCAGTCACCATTGGTTAACGCGGCTACCAACTCTGTATCGTCTGGATCGCCACCACCACCTCCACCACCGGAAGTACAGTCGCTTTCGAATCTCAATCGGTCGTCACCCAATCTTAGGTCCACTTTCGTTTCACCAACTTCTTCGTCAATTTCGTGTAAAATCCAATCGGCGTTAAAGTCTGTGAGGTCTGTAAGGTCGATAGATACTGTAATATTCTGGCTCGTAGTACCTGTGGCTTCCCACGTACCATTGAAGGTTGTAGTTGGACTTTCAACCTGAAGGTTTCCATTGCTTTCAAAGTTGAATGTATATCCAACATAAATATCTTCTAAATCGGTGTCATTTCTTTCGAGACGATCGACAACCCAATCGGTGCAATCTGTTAAGACATCGATCAAATCGCTCACTGAACAATCTTCACAATCGTCGTCGTTTGGATCGTTATCATCATCTTCGTCACAGGTATCGGCTGCGTTTTCGATCACATCCTCTAGTTCTTGGAAATCGTTTACAACCACCAGTGTTCCATCGAATAAGATTACGGTGATTGGAAATTCGAAAGTCACGATGAGGTCGGCATCGATTTCGTCGATAAGATCATAAAGTTCTTCATCACTTGAAATAATCACTGTATCGAGGAGTTCATTATTAGAATCATAAATTGCCGCAGTGATTGGATATTGGAAATCGATACACTCGATATCGTCATCATCCTCGCCTTCACCCGGGCAATTAAACGCAGCAGCGTTCAACTCGGCTTGTGATGTAATTTCGGCAGTCGTATAATTAGAGAAAATAATTGTAATTGGAAATTCAATCACTAATGTGTCGGTATCATCCGGAAACTCATCAAAAATGTCTTCCACAATTTCGATATCTTCTTCCGAAGTGATAACAACTTCATTGCCATTGGCTATCACTGTAAATGGAAGTTGGATATCAAAACAACTGGCGCCGTCGATAATATTGTCGTACGAACCGTCGTTACTCGTGGTTTGTTTAATTAATGTGGAAACGGTCGAATTAACTCCGATCACTTCTTCGTCCGGAGATTCTATCTGAACCATTTCTTCTGTTCTACAGGACGAAAATAATAATGCAGAAAAGATAAATAAGAAACTTAATTTTTTAAATGTTGATTTCATAGTATTCGTTTTTAATTTTTGGGTCATTTACTACTAAAACAATCTTCTTTTGAAAACTCCTGAATATTTTTTAATTAATTTAGATAAATAATTTTTAGAACAACGATTCATTGACCAATAACCTCCACCAAGACATCTGTAATGAACAGATCTTTTCTCGGTTGTACGAGAAGCATATTAAAGATGTCCATGATTTTTTATACTATAAGTACGGAGAGCAATTTAATCCGGGCGATAAAGCTCAAGATGCATTTATAAAATTATGGGAGAATTGCAAAAAGGTAACCCCAGAATCTGCTCGCTCTTTTTTGTTCACCGTTGCGAATAATTTAACTTTAAATGAAATTAAACATCACAAAGTTGTTTTAAAGCATCGTAAAATTAAGTCGAAAGAATATACGAATGAAGATCCGGAATTCTTGATGCAAAAGGAGGAGTACCTTCAGCAATACCAAAAAGCTTTGGCCAAATTAACGGAAGAACAACGTGTGGCCTTTACCTTAAACAAGATTGAAGGTAAAAAACACGCCGAAATAGCCGAAATGCTTAATATCACTCAAAAAGTGGTAGAATACAGGATTTACAGTGCCTTTAAGGTGCTTAAAACCGAGTTAAAAGGATTTAAATTAAAATAGTTCAGGAGTTTTTGCAGATGGGTTGTTATATAGGTAAGAAAGTAAAATTATGGAGAAAGATTACTTACTACAAAAATGGTTGAATAACGATCTTACCGAGGCCGAACGCAAGGCTTTTAAGGCGTTGGACGATTATGATGAGAACTTAGAAATACTCGAGGCGTCTCGATATTTCAAGGCAGATGAGCATTCCGAAATACCGGATTATGCTTCCATGAAAACCAAAATGAACACTCAGACTCCTGTTCGGAAACTAAACTGGACAAGGACTTTAGTGAGAGTTGCGGCCATAGTGGCCATTACTTTAGGTGTTTATTATAATTTCTTTTACACCCAACTTACTCAAGTGCAAACACTGGCAGCAGAGAAAACCACCATCGAATTACCCGATGCTTCAACAGTGGTATTAAACGCGCTTTCAGAAATTAGTTATTCTAAAAAAGAATGGGATGAAAGTCGAGAATTAAATTTAGATGGAGAGGCCTATTTTAAAGTGGCCAAAGGAAAAGTGTTTGACGTTATTACCGACGAAGGTGTAGTTACCGTTGTGGGAACCGAATTCAACGTGAAACGTAGAGGAAATTATTTTGAAGTAGCTTGTTTTGAAGGAATTGTGAAGGTTTCCTACGATACGGGCGAAAAACAACTCATTGCCGGTGAAGTGATTCGCATTGTAAACGGTGATGTAGGTTATAAAAATATAAAAACAACATCCCCTCAATGGACCCAAAATATTAGCTACTTTGATTCCGTTCCTTATAGTGAGGTTATTTCTGAACTGGAACGTCAATATGCTATTAAGGTGAATTATAAACCAGAAAGCGCCAACCTACTTTTTACAGGAGGATTTGTTCATGATTCATTGGATAAAGCCTTAAACTCAATAACCCAGCCCCTGAAGATGACCTACACTATGGATTCGTCAAATCTTGTGAGTCTGAAAAAGCGTGAGTAGATCGAAACTACTTTTGACAATAATTTTGTTCTTCGGAATGGGCGCATCAACGCTGAAATCCCAAGATACAAATAATCCCAAGCCTCTCGCCGTCGTATTGCACGAGCTTGAGGCTAACTTCGATGTACAGTTTAATTTTCTGGAAGCTACGGTGGAAGGTGTGCAAGTGTTGCCACCCAACACCTCTTTTAATTTAACTGAAAGCTTAGAGTATCTCAGATCGAGCACTGGGTTAGTTTTTACATTACTAGATAGCAATTTCGTTTCAGTAACTCAAAAGAACGTTTTTACCATTTGTGGATACCTTCTGGACAAGGATACTCAAGAACCCTTGGAATCTGCCACGATTCAAGGAAATTCACGATCTGCAATTACCAATACTGACGGTTATTTTGAATTGAGTCTTACAAGTTCCGAAGAGATAATTACCATTCGCTATTTGGGTTACAAAACGATCCAACGATCTTCGAATTATTTTAAAAAAGAGGGATGTCATCCCATCTTTATGTTACCACAAGCGAGTGATCTGGGAGCAGTGATCTTGTCTAATTACCTTATCGACGGAATTAGTAAACTAAATGATGGCTCGTTTGAGTTGGACATATCTAAATTTACCATACTACCGGGATTGATAGAACCCGATGTTTTGCAAACGGTACAGGCATTCCCGGGAATTCAAAGTGTCAACGAGACGGTTTCAAATATCAATATTCGGGGTGGGACTCATGATCAGAACTTAATTCTTTGGGATGATATCAAAATGTACCAATCGGGGCATTTCTTCGGACTTATTTCCGTTTTCAATCCGCAGATTACTCAAAAGGTAAGCTTGCAGAAAAACGGTACGT
>JABDKT010000212.1 GCA_013002065.1 Flavobacteriaceae bacterium | reverse complement strand
GGTCTATATAGTCTGCCACTGGCAGTCCAATCTGTGTAGATAATTTTCTTTGTCCCGAATGGCGATTCGAAAGTTTGATCAATGCCCAAGATGTTTTCTCGGAATGAGGCGAAGTAATCTTCAAGTTTTGTCGTTGTAGTGGTTTGGGCGTTTGACATCCTTAAAATGAGCTATTTAACTCTATAAAAGTATGAAATTATATGTTAGCCACTTCTTCTATCTCCTTGATAAAACGATCGGCCAAATCGTCGGCTACTTGTTGTGACTTTGCTTCGGTATAAATCCTTATTATGGGTTCGGTATTGGACTTTCTTAGGTGAACCCAATTTTCAGGAAAGTCGATTTTGACACCATCAATGGTTTTAATATCCTCGGAACTGTATTTCTCTTCAAAAGCCTTCAAAATAGCGTCCACATCCAATTCGGGAGTTAACTGAATTTTCTTTTTACTCATGAAATACGACGGATATCTTTTCCGAAGAACACTTACAGAAACATTTTCGTTGGCCAAATGACTTAAAAATAAGGCGATACCTACCAAACTATCCCTTCCGTAATGTAATTCAGGATAAATTATTCCGCCGTTTCCTTCTCCACCTATCACCGCATTTTGAGCTTTCATTTCTGAAACAACATTTACTTCTCCAACAGCGCTTGCCGTATATTGGCCTCCGTGTTGCTCGGTTACATCGCGTAATGCTCTAGAGGATGACATATTACTTACGGTGTTGCCCATCTTGTTTTTCAGAATGTAATCGGCTACTGCGACCAGCGTATATTCCTCGCCAAACATGTCGCCATTTTCATCCACGAACGCAAGTCGGTCCACATCTGGATCCACCACAATTCCGAAGTCTGCTTTTTCATCCACCACCATCTGCATCAAATCGGTTAAGTGCTCTTTTAAGGGTTCCGGATTATGAGGGAATTCACCATTAGGAGTACAGTACAGTTTTACTGCGTGGACCCCTAATGCTTCTAATAGCAGAGGAACCGCAATTCCACCGGTGGAGTTCACTCCATCCACAACCACTTTAAAACCAGCCTTCTTAATTGAATCCTCATCGACCAGTTCCAAGTCTAATATTTCGTCTATATGTAAATCGATATAGGCGTCATTCTTGATAATTTTTCCCAAATCATCTACTTCGGAAAAATCTATGTTTTCAGCTTCTGCAATTTCCAAGATTTTTTGCCCGGAAGCCGCATCCAAAAACTCCCCTTTATGGTTTAAAAGCTTAAGAGCGTTCCATTGCTTCGGATTATGACTTGCTGTTAAAATAATTCCACCATCGGCATGTTCCAATTCCACAGCAACTTCCACCGTGGGTGTGGTAGAAAGTCCCAAATCCACCACATTTATTCCCAAGCCAACCAGCGTTTGCATTACCAATTGTTGAATCATGTTACCTGATATACGGGCATCACGGCCCACTACCACTCGATAAGTATCTTTATCTCGCTGTGATTTTACCCAGGAGCCATAAGCAGCAGCGTATTTTACTGCATCGATTGGCGTAAGATTATCGCCTTGATTTCCGCCTATTGTACCTCTAATTCCTGAGATAGATTTGATCAATGTCATTCCTGAAAATTTTGAGTAAAGATACTTTTTATAAAGTATATTTTTAGTTCCAATTTTGTAAATTGTACCGAATGAATTTTCTCGCACATATTTATCTTTCCGGCGAAGATGAAGGGGTTATCATTGGTAATTTTATTGCCGATGGCATTAAAGGAAAACGCTATCAAAAATATCCCGAGGCAATTCAAAAAGGAATTTTACTTCACAGAGGAATTGATTCATATACCGACAAGCATCCCACGGTTAGAAAAAGTACTGCCCGGCTTCACGCTAATTACGGACATTATGCAGGCGTAATTGTCGACATATTATACGATCACTTTTTAGCAAAAAATTGGAGCAAATATCACGATCTTCCATTAGACATTTTCGTGGAGAATTTCTATGAATTACTTCGGAATAATTTTACCATCCTACCGGCTCGTATTCAACGCATGATGCCTTATATGATAAGTGACAATTGGTTGCTCAGTTATGCAACCATTCCCGGAATTAGTAAGATTTTAAGTCAGATGAACGTCCGCACAAAAGGTGTTTCTAAGATGAACTTCGCGGTCATGGAACTGGAAGAATTTTATCCACAATTCGAAGAAGAATTTACCTCTTTTTTTGCTGAATTAATCGATTTTTCAGAAAATAAACTCGCTCAACTATGAAATGGATTTATTTGTTCCTAGTCGTTCTATTTGTCGGCTGTAAAAACGAAACTCCTTCCGAAGAAATAAAAACACCTGTACAAGGTGTAATTGCTGAAAATGCCATGGTGGTTTCGGCCCGAGAAGAGGCTTCAAAAATTGGAATTGAAATTTTAAAAAAAGGCGGTAACGCCTTCGATGCGATGATTGCTACCGAAATGGCATTGGCGCTTACCTATCCTCGAGCAGGAAACTTGGGGGGTGGCGGATTTATGGTGTACCGAACTCGATACGGGGAATTAGGTGCATTCGACTATCGGGAAAAGGCGCCTATTCGCTCAAAAAGAGATATGTATTTGGATGAGGATGGTAATTTTATTCAGGACAAGAGTAAGAAAGGCGAATTGGCAGTGGGTGTCCCGGGTACGATTGCAGGGATATTTGCTGTTCACGAAAAGTTAGGTTCACTTCCCATGGAGGAAATACTAGGTCCTGTAATCGATTTAGCCACCAAAGGATTTGTGGTTACAGAACATCAAGCCGAAAACTTTGAAGAATTTAAAGAAATCTTGAAAGAGGTAAATGGAGAAGAATCGATATTTACTCAATCTTTAAAAGCTGGCGATACCTTGAAAAACCTCGCTTTGGCAAATACGCTCTCAAGAATCGCAAAAAATGGTCGATCCGAATTTTACGAAGGCGAAACCGCACAAATTCTTAGCGATTTTATACAATCGAAAGGAGGAATTATTACCATGGACGATTTGAAGGCTTATGAGGCTGAATTGAGAGAACCTGTCGTCTTTGACTATAAGGGTTTAAAAGTTATATCGATGTCGCCTCCCTCCAGTGGTGGTGTGTGTTTGGCGCAAATATTGAAATCTTTAGAACCTTTTCCGCTTTCGGAATACGGACACAATAGTTTGAAGGCCATCCAAGTAATTACAGAGGCCGAAAGACGCGCCTATGCCGACCGCAGTTTTTATTTGGGTGATCCCGATTTTGTTGACATACCAATAGACACATTAATTTCTGAGGCATATTCAAATGCTAGGATGGAAAACTTCAGTTTTGATAAAGCCACTCCCTCAAGCAGCTTGAGTTATGGAGTGATTCCGGGCTATGAAAGTCCTGAAACTACGCACTACTCTATTGTTGATAGCTTAGGAAATGCCATTGCAGTCACAACCACTTTAAACTCATATTTTGGATCTAAGCTATATGCCAAAGATCTCGGATTTTTTCTGAACAACGAAATGGATGATTTTAGTGCGAAGCCCGGCGAACCAAACATGTTTGGGCTTATAGGCGGAGAGGCCAACGCTATTGAACCTCAAAAGAGAATGTTGAGCTCCATGACACCCACTTTAGTGGAAAAAGATGGCAAATTTTGGATGAGTGTTGGAACACCCGGTGGTTCTGCCATAATAACCTCAGTATTACAAACCATCTTGAATGTTTACGAATTCGATATGACCATGCAGGATGCGGTAAACGCGCCCAGATTTCATCACCAATGGTTGCCAGATGTAATCGTTTTTGAGCCTAATTCCTTTGACGACAAAATATTGAATGATTTGTCAGAAAAAGGTTACACGATCGACGAAGAAAATACCCCTGTCATTGGTAAAGTCGATGCAATTTTAGTTTTGCCCGACGGAAGGCTTGAAGGCGGTGCCGACTGGCGTGGAGACGATACTGCCGTAGGATATTAGTCCGAAAATCACCATTTTTTAGTTCTTCATCGGAAAAACGACACTTTACAACGATTTGTAAGGTTTTTACTACATTTTCTAAGAAATTGGCTTAATTTTGGTTATTGAATCAATACCAAATAGATTGCGATCAAGGATCGTTGGGAATCCTAAGTATTTATTGATACTGTAATTCCGCCCCCGTTCCTACTGTTTGCAGTACAGTATACTCTATGAGAGAAAATAAATCTTTCTTCAGGGACATTTATGCCCTTATCCCGCTACTTTTTAGTGGGTTTCTCTGCATAGCACTAATTTTCCTTCTTTGGCAAAAATCCACAAGTGACCCTGCTTTTATAACTACCCTGAGCGGAGTTACCACCATCTTCATTAGCATAAGCGGATTTTTAGCAGCAATTATCATGGTGTATTTAGCTTCGGCAGCAGCAGGATTAAAGAACACTCGGAATACTGTGATTGATACCTTGAGTAAATACACTCAAAAGATGCACAATTTCAGGAGCATAGTTGAATTATTGCTGCGTTCCAAAATGTGGCTACCTGGTCTAAATGAATACATCGACGATGAGTTTGCCGGTCTCACATTCTTTGAGGTTAAAGAGTTTTACAAAGGAAAGTCTAAATTGGCTATTGAGTTTCTTCAGGAAAGTCATCATTACGAGGATACAGAGCAACTTTACCTCGAACTTAAATCTTTATTAATGACCAATCCGAAAGATAAAAAGATACCGGATAATATTCGGTATCCAAAGGTTTATGATAAGGAAATAGTGGCAAAATGGCTGGAACACAAATGCGGTTCAGGATTGTGGTATTATTTCGGATATAAATACGGTAGCTTTAAGGAGTCTCTTGATTTTAATTCGGTATTTGAAAGACATCAGGAAAAGATCATGACCCTCGCCAATTCGATCGACGGAGAAGCATTTGAGGATTCCTCATTCAACGAAGTCTTTTTGGCAAAATTGGGTGAATACATGAGTAATGAAGTGATTCCGAAGCTGTTTCAGTTTCAGGATAAAACCGATAAAAAGATGCCGGGTATCATTCGCTATCTCTATGGCATATTCTTGTGCCTAGTGCTTACCGGAGTCTTGCTTCCATTGGCGTTTCTCCTCCTAAGTCTTCCTATTATCACGCTCATAATTAGTTATGCTTTTGTGGTGAGTATTATCTTCTTTATCGCTACTAGTTTCTATCAATTTGTGATTCGAGAGATCAATAGTTAATTCTTTGCTGAAATTTAACTTTCAATTATAAAGCGTTGCCCAAATTTTCATTCCATTTCAGTACCTTTGCAAATTATGGTAAAAACCGACGAAGTGATTGAAGTTTTAGGGGCTCGAGTTCATAATTTGAAGAACATTGTTGTTACCATTGCACGTGGACAACTCGTGGTTATAAGAGGTCTTTCCGGGAGTGGAAAATCCTCTCTCGCTTTCGATACCATCTATGCCGAAGGCCAACGACGGTACATAGAAACATTCTCTGCCTATGCCCGTCAATTTCTTGGAAATTTAGAACGCCCGGACGTCGATAAAATCGAAGGTCTTTCGCCTGTAATTGCCATTGAGCAAAAAACCACTAGTCGCAGTCCTAGATCGACGGTAGGGACCATTACCGAAATTTACGATTTCCTCCGTCTATTGTTTGCTCGAGCCAGTGACGCATACAGTTACCAGACCGGAGAAAAAATGGTGAGCTATAGCGATGAGCAAATCAAACAACTCATTATCAAGGATTTTGAAGGTAAAAAAGTTAGTATCCTCGCTCCTGTGGTGCGTTCGCGAAAAGGTCATTATCGTGAACTATTCGAGCAAATTGCCAAGCAAGGGTTTTTGAAAGTACGAGTGGATGGTGAGGTTTTGGATATCGTAAAAGGTATGCGAATCGATCGATACAAAACTCATGATATAGAGATTGTGATCGACCGTCTTAAAATTTCAGAAGAAAGTGATCACAATAAACGACTAACCGAGACTATCCTTACTGCCATGTACCATGGTGATGATGTATTGATGGTCTTAGATAACGAAACTGAAGCTGTTCGCTACTTTAGTAGATCATTGATGTGTCCCACGTCTGGGATTTCTTATCCCAATCCGGAACCCAACAACTTTTCTTTTAATTCGCCCAAAGGTATGTGCCCAAATTGTAAAGGTTTGGGAGAATTGCACGAAGTAAACTTAGACAAAATTGTTCCCGACAAACGCTTGTCCATCAAGCAAGGAGCACTGGCGCCTCATGGTCCGCAGAAAAGCAATTGGGTATTCAAGCAATTGGAAATTATCGCTCAGCGATACGACTTCAAACTAAGTGATCCTTTCGAAAAAATACCTGCCGAAGCCAAAGAGGTAATCTTTAATGGAGGAAATTCAACCTTTGAGGTTGAGTCTAAAACCTTAGGCATCACTCGAAACTATAAAATCGATTTTGAAGGAGTCGCCACTTTTCTGCAAAACACTTTCGAGAATAACGATTCGAAATCACTTAAAAGATGGGCCAAAGAATACATGGACAAAATCCCATGCTCGGTTTGTGAAGGCAGCCGACTTCGGAAAGAATCACTGAACTTCAAAATCAATGGTAAGAACATTGCCGATTTAGCGTCCATGGATATTATTGAAATATCTGAATGGTTCGAAAATATCGAGAAAGACTTAAGCGAAACTCAATTAAAAATTGCTTCGGAAATTATAAAAGAGGTTCGTGCCCGACTTAAATTTTTGGTCGATGTAGGATTGACGTATCTATCGCTAAATCGAAGTTCTAAGTCTTTATCGGGTGGAGAAGCCCAACGCATTAGATTAGCAACTCAAATTGGCTCTCAGTTAGTAGGTGTGCTCTATATCTTGGACGAACCGAGTATTGGGTTACACCAGAGAGATAATGAAAAACTCATCGATTCATTAATTCAACTGAAAGAAATTGGTAACTCGGTGATCGTTGTGGAGCATGACAAAGACATGATTAAAAAAGCCAATTATGTGATCGATATTGGTCCTGCCGCAGGAAAACACGGAGGAGAGATCGTTTCCGAAGGAACACCCATCGAAATACTTGCACATCATACTCTTACCGCCGATTATCTCAACGGCACCAAAGAAATTGCCATTCCGAAGGAAAGAAGAAAAGGAAATGGAAAGCTCCTGTCTCTAAAGGGCGCCACGGGAAATAACCTTAAAAATGTGAATCTTGAAATCCCTTTAGGAAAGATGATTGGAGTTACGGGTGTTTCTGGAAGTGGAAAATCTACCCTGGTAAACGAAACCCTTTACCCTATTTTGAATGCCCACTTTTTTAATGGTGTGAAGAAACCGATGCCGTACAAAAAAATAGACGGTTTAAAGCATATAGATAAGGTGATTGATATCAATCAGTCACCTATAGGTAGAACCCCTCGTTCCAACCCTGCTACTTACACCGGAGTTTTTTCGGAAATTCGGGCTTTGTTTGCCAAAATCCCGGAAGCTATGATTCGTGGTTATAAACCTGGCCGATTTAGTTTTAACGTGAAAGGAGGGCGCTGTGAGACCTGCCAGGGCGGCGGACTCAAAGTAATTGAAATGAACTTTCTTCCCGACGTATATGTCGAATGTGAAACCTGCCAGGGAAAACGTTTTAATCGGGAAACATTAGAGATTCGATACAAAGGAAAATCCATTTACGATGTATTGGAAATGACTATTAACGAAGCATGTAAATTCTTCGAGCATATCCCGAAAATCTATCGCAAGCTAAAAACTATACAAGATGTAGGTTTGGGATATATAACTCTAGGGCAACAATCAACTACGCTTTCGGGAGGAGAGGCGCAACGAATAAAGTTAGCCACCGAATTGTCTAAAAGAGATACGGGAAACACCATGTATATTCTTGACGAACCTACTACCGGCCTGCATTTCGAAGACATAAGGGTTTTACTTCAGGTGTTGAACAAATTGGTAGATAAAGGGAATACTGTAATAATTATCGAGCACAATCTCGATGTAATTAAAACAGTGGATTTTATTGTGGACATTGGACCCGAGGGTGGTAAAAAAGGTGGTAAAATTGTGGCCACAGGAACTCCGGAAGAACTAGTGAACCACAAAAAGAGCTACACTGCCAAATTCCTTAAAAAAGAATTACTTTAGCGATATACAGAACGATGATGAGAAGTAAAAATCACAAGAAAAACTGGAACGAAATAAAAACAAACGATTCTTGGGCAATCTTTAAGATCATGGGTGAATTCGTGAATGGATTTGAACGCATGAGTAGCATAGGCCCTTGCGTATCTATTTTCGGATCGGCACGAACTCAACCCAAGGATGAATACTACAAATTAGCCGTGAAAATTGCCGAAAAAATTACGCTTAATGGCTACGGCGTCATTACTGGCGGTGGTCCCGGGATTATGGAGGCCGGAAATAAAGGAGCTCATTTAGCCGGAGGAACTTCGGTAGGTCTCAATATTGATCTTCCCTTCGAACAGCATGATAATCCATATATCGACGGTGATAAAAGCCTTGATTTTGATTATTTCTTTGTTCGGAAAGTGATGTTTGTGAAATACTCTCAAGGATTTGTGGTAATGCCGGGCGGATTCGGAACTTTGGATGAACTGTTTGAGGCGATTACTCTGATCCAAACGCACAAGATTGACAAATTCCCCATTATTCTTGTGGGTACCGAATTTTGGTCGGGTCTTTTTGATTGGATTAAAGCTACGTTGCTGGAGCAAAATGCTAACATTAGCGCCAAAGATTTGGATCTAATTCACTTGGTAGATACCGAAGATGAAGTGTTGGATATACTCAACAGCTTCTACGATAAATTCAACTTGAGTCCGAACTTTTAAATTATAACATACCTCCCTTCAATGCTAAAAAAACTATTGTTAATAGTCCTGTTTTTTGGTGCTTGTACCATTTCGGCACAGAGTACCATAAAAACTATGTTCTACAATATTTTACAATTTCCGGAAGCACAACAAGGAGACAATAGAGAGCTCATTTTGCGAGATATTATAGAAGCTTATCAACCGGATATTTTTATGGTATGTGAATTACAATCGGCGGTTGGTGCTACGGAAATATTAGATAATTCGTTAAATGTTAACGGCAATCAATATTCGGCTGTACCTTTCGTCTCTAATCAGTCGGGTTCAGGAGATTTGCAGCAGTTGTTGTTCTATAGAAGCAATATGTTTACTCTTGAAAATACAGATATCATAACCACTTTCGTACGCGATATCAACCGGTATGTACTTAAATTAAATACTGCCAACGGGCAATCGGACCCTGTACTTCTCGATATTTACGTTACACATCTAAAATCGAGTCAGGGTGGTGATAATGTAGCTTTACGCTTGGACATGGTGAATGAATTTACATCTACTTTACCCGATTTGGACCCTAATTCCTATATCATTTTTGCAGGAGATTTAAATATTTACACTTCTACCGAGCCTGCCTATATTGAATTGTTGGATCCTACCAATGCTATTACCTTAGTAGATCCCATTGATCGTCCCGGTGCCTGGAACAACAATATTAATTTCCAAGATGTACACACACAAAGTACTCGTACAAGTTCCGGACCTTTTGGAGCCGGCGCGGGAGGCGGTTTGGACGACCGATTCGATTTCATACTCGTTTCAGAAAATATGCTTTCGGATCCTAAAATGAAATATGTTAAGAACAGTTATAAAGCCTATGGGAATAATGGCAACTGTTTCAATGAGAGTATTAACGATGTAGGTTGTTCGGGAGAGTTCAGTCAGGAATTAAGAGATGATCTTTATGTGATGAGCGACCACCTTCCCGTTGTGATGGAATTGGAAACTAATGAGGAGATAGTCATTTTAAGTGGTACGGAGTTTGAGGCGAATAGAGTAAAAGTCGAGATGGAAAATACGATGGTTGAAGACAACCTTCGGCTAATTTTTCCGTCTAACTATGAAAAAGGATTCGATTTGGTTGTTTATAATACCCTTGGTCAAGAGTTAAGCAGAACGCGGATTTTACCCGGAGTTGAATCACAGACTATCGATGTTTCTGCTCTGTCATCCGGGGTTTATACCCTTACAAATACAGCCTGGCCCTCCAATCCTGTTAAATTTTTAAAGAAGTAATTGAAGAAGTATCTGTTAAGTATAGCACTGTCATTTAGTGCCACACTCTCAATGTGGGCACAACATGATATTTCTATAACTGCAGAATTAAGAACAGGTGATAATATCTTGATCATTTCCGAAGAAATTGTTTACAGAAATACTTCCGAAGTAACACTCACCGAAATCTATCTCAACGACTGGGCTAACAGTTTCTCATCCAAAAATACCCCCTTAGCCAAACGTTTTGCCGAAAATTTCAAAAGCGGATTCCATTTCGAAAAAGATCACAAACGGGGCCGAACCACCATTCAAAATATCTCCGGGCAAAATGGTGAAACCATTCCATGGGAACGGGGTGAAGAATTAGACATTATCAAATTAAATTTAACAAGTCCACTCGCTGCCGGGGCAACAATAAAAATCTCGCTCAATTACAGTGTTAAATTACCTGAGACTAAATTTACCCGTTTCGGGGTTTCCAAGAACAAAGAGTACAAACTAAAATACTGGTACATAACCCCCGCAGTCTTTGATGGTACATGGCATACTTACAGTAACAAAAATACCGACGATTTTTATCAATGGCCCAATAATTACCAAATCCAACTTAAAACGCCCATTGATTATAAAGCGTTTACCGATCTCAATATTACTTCGGAAGAAATCACGGAAGGTTCAAAAGTATTCCGACTAGTGGGCAAGGACCGTCTAAACGCTGATATTTATTTGCAGAATCTAGCAAGTTTCGAAAGTGTGGTAACCGATAAACTTGAGGTCATCACCAACCTGAAAGACAAAAAAGTGAGCCCTGCAGGTAAAGCCATTCTCATCGATCGAATCGTAGGTTATTTAGATGAAAACCTTGGAGATTACCCTTTCGACAAAATTGTGGTGAGTGAGGCCGATTATCGAAATAGCCCTGTTTACGGCTTAAATCAGTTGCCCGATTTTATCAGTCCGTTCCCTTACGGCTTCGAATTGGACATGGAACTGTTAAAAACCACTACCCGTAAGTACCTAACGAATACTTTACCTATCGACCCTCGCAAGGACCACTGGCTTTTGGGTGCCATGCAGATTTATTTGATGATCGAATATGTAAACACCTATTATCCCGATATGAAGATTATGGGAGAATTAAGCGACTTTCCGGTCATAAAATGGTCGCATGCCTCCGAATTAGAATTCAATGATCAATATTCCTTTCTTTATCTCAATATGGCAAGACGTAACTTGCATCAATCGTTAGATACACCTCGGGATTCTTTGGTGAAATTTAATAAGAATATTGCGAGCGATTATCAGGCGGGTAACGGATTTAAATACCTGAGCGATTATTTGGGTGATAAAGTAGTAGATAATTCGTTGAAGGAATATTACAAACAACATAAATTAAAACCTACTTCGCCTTCTAAATTTGAAGCCATTTTAAAAAGTCGGACCAACTTACCTGTCGATTGGTTCTTCGATAATTATGTTTCCAAGCGTAACACCATCGATTTTAAAATAAAGAAGGTAAAGAAACTAGAAGATTCCCTTCAGGTAACTGTCATCAACAAACGCGATGATCCTATGCCGGTTTCAATTTACGGGTTGAATAAGGATTCCATTGTTTTTAAGAAATGGCTGCCACCCATAAGTGAACAGACTACGATCACTGTGCCAAAGGAAAGCATTAGAAAGTTAGCACTTAATTATGAAGGTGTGATCCCGGAGATTGATCAGCGGAACAATTACAAAAAAGTAAAAGGTCTTTTAAATAGGCCCTTACAGTTTCGAGTGTTTAAGGATGTAGAAGATCCTGAATACAATCAGGTGTTTTTTATGCCTGTATTTCAATACAATCTATACGATGGTTTTAGTTTTGGTCCTAAGGTTTATAACAAAACCTTTCTTCCAAAAGGATTGCATTATAGGTTAGAGCCACAATACGGAAGTCGCTCGAACACCGTCATTGGAAAAGGCTCGGTGGTTTATACCCAACGCCTCGATGAAGAAAATCTATATTCGGTACGATTCGGACTCGCGGGAAGTTATTTTTCATACAATGAGGGTCTGTTTTACCGACGTCTCTCCCCTTATGTAACCTTCGCATATCGCGATAATAGTGACCTTCGGAAGAATGAAAAACATTTTATCAATTTCAGAAATGTGAATGTGTTTAGGGATGAAGATCCTAGCGATCCTACTCAAGACCCTAATTACAGTGTGCTGAATATGCAATATGTGTATTCAGATAATAACCTAATTAACTTCAGTCGTGGGGTTTTCGATTATCAATTATCAAACGATTTCAGTAAACTTTCGGCTCAATATGAATACCGAAAATTATTTCTGAACAACCGCCAATTAAATCTAAGATTCTTTGCCGGAATATTCGTGTTTAATAAAACCAGAGATAAGGGTGACTTCTTTAGCTTTGCCATAGACCGCCCTACCGATTATCTTTTCGATTATAACTATTATGGACGTAGCGAGGACACAGGACTGTTTAGTCAGCAGTTTATTTTAGCCGAAGGAGGCTTCAAATCACAACTCGAGCCTGCTTTCGCGAACGAATGGATTGCGACTGTCAATGCGAGCACCAACATCTGGAAATGGATCTATGCTTACGGTGATATCGGTTTAGCGAAGAATAAGGGCGTAGAAGCCAAAGCCATTTGGGATACCGGAATTCGAGCCAGTTTAGTGGCCGATTATTTCGAATTGTATTTCCCTTTGTATTCGAACCTAGGTTGGGAACCCGGATTGGAAAACTACGACGAACGCATTCGTTTTATTGTAACTTTGGACATTAAAACCCTGTTGGGACTTTTTACCAGAGAATGGTATTAAGTATATTATTTCTGAAATATTATTGGATATGAATCCGTTAAACAACCTCAAAATTCTTATACTCCTTACCTTGGTGCTGGGTTTTGCACCCTTCTTTCCCGAACCTCATCTATGGGGGAAAATTAAATGGATCTGGGGAGGTGCCGAAGGAATGACCGCAATGGATTGGTTTGATTTTGCCTTTCATAGCTTGCCATTTTTCTTGTTGATTCGGTTAATCGTTATGAAATATTTAATAAATCATGATAAATAGGCTTATTTGTTGATAATTTATCAATGGTTTAACAGTGTATTGCATTGTGAAATTGATGCCAATTCCGTACTTTTGCATCGTCAATTTATCCCTCTATGCAAACAAACCCACAAGCGAACAGCGACCTTTCCTTTGAAGATTTTAAAGCTGAAGTAATCAACGATTACAAAATAGCAGTGACCAGTCGCGAGTGTAGTTTGTTGGGACGCAGGGAAGTACTCACCGGCAAGGCAAAATTTGGAATTTTTGGAGATGGTAAAGAAGTGCCACAATTAGCATGGGCGAAAGCATTCAAAAAGGGTGATTGGCGAAGCGGTTATTACAGGGATCAAACCTTTATGATGGCCATTGACCAATTAACCATCGAGCAATTTTTTGCAGGTTTATACGCCCATACAGATATAGAAGCTGATCCTATGAGCGCCGGAAGACAAATGGGAGGCCATTTTGGAACTCATAGTTTAAATTCGGACGGAAGTTGGAAAAATTTAGCCGAGCAAAAGAACAGTAGCGCCGACATCTCTCCTACTGCCGGTCAAATGCCAAGGCTTCTAGGGCTGGCTCAAGCATCAAAAGTCTTTAGAAATGTAAAAGGATTAGAGAAGTTTACTAACTTCTCTAATAGAGGAAATGAAGTTGCCTGGGGAACCATTGGGAATGCTAGTACCAGTGAAGGATTATTCTGGGAGACCATCAATGCTGCTGGAGTACTACAAGTGCCCATGGTCATGTGTGTTTGGGACGATGAATACGGCATCTCGGTCCATGCACGTCACCAAACTACTAAGGAAAATATTTCAGAAATATTAAAAGGATTCCAAAGAACTGAAGATGAAGATGGATATGAAATATTAATCGTTAAAGGCTGGGATTATCCGGAGTTGATGGAGGTATTTCAAAAAGCGGGGCAAATAGCAAGAGACGAACACGTTCCTGTGTTGATTCACGTAAAAGAGCTAACTCAGCCACAAGGGCATTCCACCAGTGGATCTCACGAAAGGTATAAGGATGCCAACCGGCTTCAATGGGAGCGTGAGCATGACTGCAATGTGAAAATGAGAGAATGGATGGTTGCCAATAATATTGCAACCGATGAGGAATTAACTGGACTTGAAAAGTCCATAAAAAAAGAAGTTCGCGAAGGGAAAAAACGAGCCTGGGAAGCGTATTTAGCTCCACATCGTCAAGAGCAAAAAGAGGCCTTGACTTTAATGGGTAATTTGGCCGAGGTGAGTCCGAACGGTGCTTTCATCAATAAGATTAAAAACGATTTAGCTGAAAACAAGGAACCGTTACGTAGCAATGTGATTTCGGCAGCGCGAAAAGCTTTGCGCTATGTTGTTACTGAAAAATCATCGGAAAAGGGCCAGCTCCAAGATTGGGTGAATAATTTTTTCGATATAGTTCAACCTAAGTATAGTGCTCATTTATATTCGGAAGAAAACAATAAGGCTACAAATATTTCCGAAGTAAAACCAACCTATCCTAACGATCCAGAAATGGTGGATGGACGAATTATTTTAAGAGATAATTTCGATACCATCTTTGCCTCTAAACCGGAAACTCTCGTCTTTGGAGAAGATAGCGGCGCCATTGGAGATGTGAATCAGGGGTTAGAAGGTCTTCAAGAAAAATAT
>JABDKT010000208.1 GCA_013002065.1 Flavobacteriaceae bacterium | reverse complement strand
CTAATAACTCCTACAAGCACATTCGTGATGCACATTGAGATAGGCGATAGATTCATCGCAAAGGCCTTTTAAGGCCTCGATATTGATATCGGATAACCTTTTTACATAGATGCAGGCTTTTCCCATTTTAAATTTACCAAGTTCCTTTAATAACTGGTCACTCTTTTTGGTTTTGGAATAAACATAAAGTGAAAATTGTGCCTTTCTGGGTGAGAAGCCCAGCATAGGGGCATCGCCTTCGTGTCCGCTGGCATATTGGTAGTGGTAGCTTCCAAAGCCTATAATAGTAGGCCCCCACATTTTCGGGTCGAAGCCGGACCAATCTCTTAATAGTTCGATTAATTTTAGGCTGTCGGCCTTTTTCTGCTCATTATCTACATAGGATTCGATAAAATCGAATACATCAACTTCTGTTTCTTTGGTTTTAATTTTTGCCATAATGCTATTGTTTATTTTCCGGTGGCTAACTTCTTAAACCGTTCGTGATATAATTTCTTTCCGGCTTCTCTCATCGCTAACTGAATAACAGAATCTTCATCGGGCAACAAAAGTTGTTCTTCGGTAAGATCTTCTGCGATATACGTATAATAAAAAGTATACTTTTCGCCGGTTTCCCAATTACAAATCTCGTAATCGATACTTATATATTTACTGCCGGTGCGAGTCACCTTGGTAATATTGATATTGTACATGGGAACACTATTGGCCCTGTCGTTAATGATATCTCCTGTATACACCAATGGGCTCTTAGGTCCGCCCTCACGAGCCACACCGGAACTCACCGCATAGGAAAGAGTGGAAGCTTCCTGATTTTCAATCAAGGATTTTTGATGTGTCATCGTAAAAAGATTACTTCCGAAGGTAAGTCCGCTTTCCAGTTTTTTCTTTTTACACTTTTGACAGGAAGTGTTGAAGGTTCCTTGTAAGGGCGACACCTCCATTTTTTTAAAACTACATTTGTTTTTGGTAACGGCGATGGGAGGCGGAGCTTGCCAAATCACGTTGGTGGTCTCTTCTTCGCTATGCGGATCTAGGATGATAGGTTTTTCCGGATCTACCAGGCTTAATCCGTATTGCATACTGGGGTTGATTGCGGCATCGTCCTTGGAAATCGTTCCTTTAAGAAGGGTTCTTGTCCGACTAATACCTATATCATTGTTGGATTTTGATGAAAATATCTCTAATGTATATTCACCGTTTACAATCTTACCACGCACATAACTTCTGGCATCCTGAGACAAGGACCAAAGATCGTTCACGCAGGAATTTCGAACAAACTCTCCCTCCAAAAATGATACACAATCGTCTCCGAATTCTTCGTTGGTTTGGGTAAGTCGCAGATAGCCTTTGTCCTTACAGACCCATATTCCGGAAAGGTCGGGGAACTCACAGGGTTTATCTTCCTCGGCTATGGTATGCCTCCAGTTAAAAGGAACATCCTCCTTCATATCTCCTGTGTCTCCTACTTGTACTACACTATATTTTCCGGTAATTCTCCTACCGTTTGCCGCCACTTCTATGTCGAATAAAATACCCTTTCGGTTGATGGATCGTTCTTCCCAGTTCCCGTACCATTTCCCATCGCTGCGGAACAATTCGTAATAACCTACCGGATCTTCGTAGGTATCCTCATAGGTGCCCTTGTAAATTCCATTCTCATGAGTTAGGGTCATATCACTCCAACCGTACCAATCTCCGGGTACTGGAGTTCCCCCAGAGTTATTTGTGTTTTGGGCCTTTAGATGATAAAGTTGAGAAAATGAAAGGGTAAGAGATAAAATGAAAAAGAGTACAAGAGAATGTTGGCGAATAAACATTTTTGTGGAATTTGGTTAGTAGCTGTAAAAATTGAGTTGCATCTCAAATATACCTGATTTTGAGGTAAATACAACTTTTCTATTCAAGATTATGGGATGATTTTATTGATTTTGTAATCCTTTATTCACTAACTTTACTTGAATCATTAAGTATGTAGAACGCGGGTAGTCAATTTCCCTCACCCATAACGCCCGTTCCCTCATTCTTGGTTTTAGAGCCTATATTTTAGTACTAGTTTTATGGAATAGAAACTATAAACCCATTCCAAATGAAAACTTTTATACTCAGTTTTGTTTTAGTTTTTTCTTCAGCCTTAGTCTTCGGACAAGACTCAGAGAAGGTAGAAGTAACTATTTCAGACAATAAAGAAATGGATCTCTATGCCGGCGGATTTGCAGAAAAACGGAAACAAGGCTATGCGGTTTCAACCCTAAGTAGTACCGATATCAATACGGCAATTTTTAGTGATTTTACCACTGCATTGGTTGGTAAAATGGCGGGCGTATATGTATCTCCTCGTTCGGGTCTATCGGGTTCGGCCACCGTGTTTCGAATAAGAGGTATCAAAACCTATAACGGATCCAATTATCCCTTGTTTATTGTAGATGGCGCACCCTACAATACCAATTTGAATCTTCCCGGAAATCCTGTGTTAGACAATTTGGGATCCAATCGGTCGTTCGATTTGGACCTCAATAATATTGCCAATGTGAAGATTTTAAAAGGCCTGGCAGCAACCAATATCTATGGTTCGCAGGGAAGAAACGGCGTGGTACTAATTACCACCAAAACCATGGAGCTCGCTAATCGCTAAGAATATTCATAATACGAAAAACTATATCCACTCCTCTTGAATCTCTCTGTCGATGGGTTGATAATTAATGTACTGAACCACCCGAGGTCGAGTAGAGGTGTTGGGAGAACTGCCGTGTGGAAGCGCATGATGCCAAATAACAAAGTCGCCAGCCTTTGCCGCAATTGGGCGTGTTCCCAAAGCATTTAAGTCTTGTTCCCTTGGAATCGCATTCGGAGGTAAGCCATCCAACCACGAATTGATTCTGTTGTGAAATCCGGGAACCAACGTAAAAGCTCCCTGATTAGCTTCGGTATCGGTGAGGTAGAGTAGTCCTTGGAGTCCGAAGGGTATAGGTTGCTTTAAACTTACATCCCAATGAAGATTTGGCCCGGGGAACTGATAATGCTCTGTTTCCGGCGGATTAAAACTCACCCGGTCCATACTTACCATCAAATTGTTTCGCTGCCAAAGTTCCTGAAAGGCGCCTCGTATTTTTTCCGAAAGTCTGTTTTGCTGAAGTAATGGATGCCTGAAAAGTTGAACCATGATCCCTTGCAATAGGGGATGATCCCCATACCAACTAGAGGAATCGTTTTTATCCATACCTAAAGTGTGATAGATCAAATCGACGGTAGCTTCACAATCAGATTTTGAGATGGCGTTAGGGACAATAAGGTAACCATCCTCTTCCCATTTTTTTAGATTGGCTGTTGTTAGCACCGATTTTTTAACTTCCAATGAATCGATATTCTTTTCTTCGGAAAGGGTAGCGGCATTAAACATTTCCACCATTTCCCAAGAAATTTGGCCATTTTTATTGATCCAATTTTTGAATTCGTCAAAACTGGGACGTTCCAAATGAAGAAATTGATAAGTAGGTTCGATTCCAATCCCAAGCGCATCAAAAAGGGCCGATTGGTAATTAAAGGGAACTTCAACCTTCGATTTATTCTCGCCAAGACCGGTTCTGTGAGCCCAAATGTCTTTTAAGTAAGGAAGGTCAAGGTTTGGAATTTCGATGGTAGTTGATGCTTGAAATCAGTTAACTATATAAATTTAAGGATTGATTAGAAAAGGAAGAAAAAATATTCCTACTATTTCCTAACTACCGGCAAAAGGAGTCCCAAAAACCCCAACGGCCAATTCGGCCCAAATAAGGAGAAATATCACAACAGCTATCACAATCAAGGCGATACGTGTTCCTTTATTTTTTACTAACCGAAGAAGAATTTCAATAACAAGTCCGGTGAAAAGCAATAAGGCTCCCATAACAATAAAATCGCTTAAGCTCCAATTCACCTCATTGGTAAACAACATAGCGATCAATGGAATTAGTAGAAGCAGCGGGATACTTAGTAAGATTATCGCGAATCTTTTATTCATTAAAGCCATGGTTTTGTAATTTAATGGGTTGTTGTTTAGATAATTATAAATAAAGTACTTTGAAATACAAAGTTAAATATTATTCTGAATCCCACAAATTTATGCCTAATAATTTCTGAAGTTCAACAATTTAATCCCAGGGGCCACTAATTTCGACCGGAATGAATTTATTCTCTTGGAATCGGAACAGTCCTTTCCAGCCTCCCAGCCAAAACCTTCCTTTGCTGTCCTCTAAAAATGAAAGAATTCCCGCCGTGATGAGTCCGTCATCTTCATTATAATTCACGAAATTTTTTCCATCGTATCGATAAATACCATCACCCTCGACCGCAAACCATATATTTCCCGAACGATCTTCGTAAAAGCCAACGGCCTCCACCCCTTTAATTATGCCTTCTGCATGATAATTAATTATAGTATCATTGGTAAAATGACTTACACCTCCAAACATAGTGCCCACCCAAACATCGCCTTGAGAATCTTGCCAAATTTGAGCTATATTATTGTCGGCGAGCCCATTTTCAGTAGTTATATAAGTAAACTCTTGTCC
>JABDKT010000166.1 GCA_013002065.1 Flavobacteriaceae bacterium | reverse complement strand
ATCTTCACTCATTGATTATACCACAACGTAAACCAATTCAAATTAAAGGTTATTTATAATCAATTCCAGTCGCTAGGGTGTATTTTTCACCATATAGAATTTCAGTAATTCTTCGATGATCATTGCTTTATCGAGCATTACAGGATCTAGTCGTATGTCTTCTCCTATAAAATGTTTAAACTCATCGGGTGAAATTTCTCCAAGCCCTTTGAAGCGCGTAATTTCAGGTTTGGGTTTTAGTTTTTCTACGGCGTTGACACGCTCCTCTTCAGAATAACAATAAATTGTTTCTTTTTTATTCCTCACCCTAAACAAAGGAGTTTGTAAGATGTAAAGATGTCCTTCCTTGATCAATTCAGGAAAAAACTGAAGAAAGAAAGTGATAAGCAGCAATCGAATATGCATCCCGTCCACATCGGCATCGGTGGCGATCACAATGTTATTGTATCTCAAATCCTCCATTGAATCTTCAATATTCAATGCGGCTTGTAACAGATTAAACTCTTCGTTCTCGTAAACGATCTTTTTACTGAGACCGTAACTGTTTAAGGGCTTTCCTTTTAAACTGAAAACGGCCTGAGTATTCACATCTCGGCTTTTGGTAATGCTTCCACTGGCTGAATCACCCTCTGTGATGAACAAGGTCGTTTCCAAGCTTCTTTCGTTTTTGGTGTCACCCAAATGAACTCGACAATCCCTTAATTTTTTGTTGTGCAGGCTTGCCTTTTTGGCGCGTTCTCTGGCGAGTTTACGGATACCACTTAGCTCTTTACGTTCTTTCTCGGCCTGAACAATTTTCTTCTGAATTTTCTCTGCGATCTCCGGATTCTTATGCAAATAATTATCCAATTGGGTTTTAAGGAAATCGTTGATATAAGCTCGAACTGACGGCATACCACCTCCCATTTCGGTAGAACCTAGTTTGGTTTTCGTCTGACTCTCAAAAACGGGCTCCATTACTTTAATGCTAATGGCAGACACGATGGATTTTCGAATGTCACTGGCATCGTAATTCCTTCCAAAAAATTCTCGAATGGTTTTTACAATGCTTTCTCGAAAGGCCGCTTGATGCGTTCCTCCCTGGGTGGTGTTTTGCCCATTTACAAAACTATGGTACTCTTCGCTATATTGAGTTTTACTGTGCGTAATAGCAACTTCAATATCGTTTCCTTTCAGGTGAATGATAGGATAAAGCATGTCTTCTTGAGACATATTATCCTCTAGAAGATCTTTTAAGCCGTTTTCAGAATGAAACTTTTCACCATTAAAATCTATGGTCAATCCCGGATTGAGATACACATAGTTCTTAAGCATCTTTGCGACGTATTCATTTCTGTATTTATAGTGCTTAAAAATGCTTTCATCGGGAATAAACTCAACGCGGGTTCCTTTGCGCTTTGTAGTCTCTTCAATCTTGGGATCGGAAGTGAGTTCTCCCAATTCGAATTCGGCCCTCTTCATTTTTCCATCTCGCACAGACTCGACCACGAAAGAGGTGGACAAGGCGTTCACCGCCTTTGTACCTACTCCATTAAGCCCAACAGATTTCTTAAATGCCCGAGTGTCGTATTTACCACCGGTATTCATTTTGGAAACTACATCTACCACTTTCCCCAAAGGAATTCCTCTTCCAAAATCTCGTACCCGAACCACTTTTTCTTTGATTCGGATTTCGATGGTTTTCCCGGCGCCCATTACAAATTCATCGATGCAATTATCGATGACCTCTTTCAGTAAAATATAAATACCGTCGTCTGGAGAAGAACCGTCTCCGAGCTTCCCAATATACATCCCGGGGCGCATACGAATATGCTCCTTCCAATCGAGGGATCGTATGTTATCTTCGGTATATTGTGCTTGCGCCATAAACGTAGGTTGTATCTTGGCTAATATAAAATTTCAGTATAAAAATTAAAACCTCTGTACACTAAAGTAATTAACAAAAAAAGCGGCAAATTGTTAAGAAAATGCAGTCTTCGACTTCTAATTGTTCCTAGAATTCCATAACTTGAAAATCTAATACGACTAACTCTTAAATTATGAAGAAATTACTTTCAATTACATTAACTTCTGTCATTGCACTTTTATTACTTTCATGCGGCGAAATAGGTGAAAAGAAATCCGAAGAAATGGATGTTTCCGATTTCAAAACGGAAAAAGTAGAGGGAATGTACGAGGTCTCTGTGCCCAAATATATGAAAGAGGCATTTGATTTAAATGATGACGCTTCGCTTCAGTTTCAAAATATTTACAAGGAAACCTATCTGGCCATCATCGATGAAAGTAAGGCCGATTTTATTGAGGTTTTCAAAGAACTAAACGAATATGATGACGGTTTATCGGTGGCTGGAAATTACAGGAATATTCAGATGCAATACTTTACAGAAGGGATTCGAATCGACAAGCGATCTGAACCAAGAAAGCTAACAATTAATGGCCTTGAAGCCGAACAGGTAGAGTTTAATGGTCGTGTTCCGGAAGTGGATTATGACATTTACTACCTTATGACTTTTATCGAGGGCGAAGAAAATGTGTATATGATGATGGAATGGACGCTCGCTAGTTTTGAAGATAAATTCAAAGGCACTTTCAAACAAATGGCCGAAACCTTTAGAGAAATTTAAATCCTCACAAAATAACTTTCAAGCGCTTTCTGTTTTAGAAAGCGTTTTTTTATACGTTAAATCGGAAGTGCATCACATCACCATCTTGTACCACATATTCCTTCCCTTCTACTCCTAGCTTCCCGGCTTCTCGCACCTTGGCTTCGCTCCCGTAATGGGCAAAGTCATCATATTTTATGACTTCGGCTCGAATAAAACCTTTTTCGAAATCGGTGTGAATTACTCCCGCGGCCTGTGGTGCTGTAGCTCCCACTGGTATCGTCCATGCTCGAACTTCCTTTTCTCCGGCGGTAAAGTAAGTCTGTAAGTTCAGCAATTCGTAGGCTCCTCGAATGAGTTTGGCCGAACCGGGCTCTTCCAATCCTAAATCTTCAAGGAACATTTGTCGCTCTTCATAGGTATCCAATTCGGTGATATCGGCTTCGGTACCTACAGCCAAAACGAGAACTTCGGCATTTTCATTGGCAACATCGGCTTTCACTCTCTCAACATATTCATTTCCACTCACAGCGGCCGATTCGTCCACATTGCAAACATACATCACAGGTTTATCGGTGATAAACTGCAACGGATCAATATATTCTTCTCGTTCCTTTTCAGTAAGATCAATTGCTCTAACCGATATTCCGCTTTCCAGTCCGCTTTTCACTTTGTCAAGTACTTCTTGCTCCCTTATGGCCTCTTTGTTTCCGGTTCGTGCGGCACGAAACACTTTTTCGATTCTTTTCTCAACGGTTTCCAGGTCCTTCAACTGAAGTTCTATATCGATCGTTTCTTTATCTCTAACCGGATCTACGCTGCCATCTACATGAACAATGTTGTCGTTATCAAAACACCTTAATACGTGTAAAATCGCGTCTGTTTCTCTAATATTTCCGAGGAATTGATTCCCTAAACCTTCTCCTTTACTCGCTCCTTTCACCAATCCGGCAATATCTACGATTTCTACGGTCGCTGGTAAAACCCGTTGCGGATTCACCAATTCTTCCAATTTCAGCAATCTTGGGTCGGGAACATTCACCACGCCAATATTAGGTTCGATGGTACAAAACGGAAAATTGGCACTCTGTGCTTTCGCATTGGAGAGGCAATTAAAAAGAGTTGATTTTCCAACATTGGGTAATCCTACAATTCCTGCTTTCATTCTTTCTGAAATTTTAGTAAAAGTTGCTTTTGTAAAGCGGCTGCAAATATACATCTTCGGAAAAAGAAATTGTCAATTTTTGTAAGGCTTTTGAATAAATTCAAGTCGTAATGTTTAATTTTACGTTATTGAGCAATCTAAACTTATTATCATGAAACAAATTACGTTGAGCTTACTAGTTGTTTTGTTTTGTTCTATTTCGGCCTTGGGCCAAGAAAACAAAATTATCAAGAAAGAAACCACGGTAAAGAAAGTGGTTAAAAAAGAGGGAAGTCAGGTGATTGTCACAGAGGTGGAATCGGTTGAAAAAGAAAAAGGCGCTGTTATCGTTGCCGGTAACGAGGAGGAAAATCAGACATTTAAAGAAGATTCCGAAATTATTGATGAAGAAAATGTCTTGGTAGATGAAGTCAAAATTGATAAGAATAATGAAGCCTTGATTGAAGCAAACAAGAAGAAACAAGAAGAAGAATTGTTAAAGTCTCAGGAAGCCGCGAAAGCTAAGGCGGAAGAAGAGCGCAAGATTTTGCAACAGCAGCAAGAGGAACGTTTAAAGGCCATGGAGGAGAACCGAAAAAAGCTAATGAAAAGAGGTAAAGGAACCGGAAAGCTCAAAAAAAGCAAGAACAACTAGGAAATTGGTTGTAAGTCGAAAACTATAAAATGAAGTGATATATTCTTATTGAATTTATTACCTTGGAATCAATAATTAATATTTAAACCTAAAAAAATAATGAAAAAAGCAATTTTTACAATACTTGCCGTTGCATTGGTAAGTTTTTCGGCACAAGCCCAGGATGCGGATCAAATGACAGTAGATTCAGAAGTCAAGAAAACAGTGACTAAAGAAGTTAAAATGACCGATGATCAAAAAAGCGTTCAAAAAGATGTAAGCACGGAAGTTTATAAAAGACCTCAAACTAAGAAGAAAGTTACTAAAACCGTTGAAAAGAAAGTGGTAAAAAGATCACCGGCTACTTCTAAAAAAGTAGTAAAGAAAAAGGTGATGACAGACGCAGATAAAGCGGCTAGAGCCAAAAAAATGGAAATGGACAAAGCGAGTGATTCTAAACCTAAGATAGATAACTAGCCAATATACCTAGGGTTGCGTCATCTCATGTTGAATGGCAGCCCGATAGATTTCAAAATCTATCAAATTATTGTGAGACCCTCCTTCAATCGTTAGTAATTTTGACTGACTTTTTGGGAGGGTTTCATGTAATTGGACCCCATGTTTATAAGGAACAATTCCGTCTTCAGTACCGTGAAAGATTACGATGGGGCAGTTTACTTCCAAAATGTACTTATTAGTTGGAAATTTGTATCTCAACAGAGTGTTCACCGGAACAAACCAGTAGCGATCTTTTACCAAACTGGATAAGCTATAAAAAGGAGTTTCTAAAAGCAATTTTCCCGGTTTGTTTTCTGAAGCCACGAAAGTGGCAAATGTAGTTCCTAAGGAACGGCCATACACAATGATTTGGTCTTCGGGGAATAGTTCTGCAGCTTTTTTGTAAAATAGAGCAGCATCTTCATACATGGGTTTTTCACCTAAGTTTCCTGAGCTCTTGCCATAGGTTCTGTAGTCCATGACCAAAACATCGTAGTTGAACTTAGTAAATGACCCTGCTATGGATCCCCAGCGATCCAGATCCCCCGAATTGCCATGAAAATATAGTACGATCCCTTTGGGATTTTCACTTTTGAAATGGAGGGCATTTAATTGGGCGCCATCGGGATGTGTAAGCCAAAGTTCTTCAAACGGAATATCGAATGAATACTCGTGATCCAGTGGTAATTCACTGGGTAAAAAGATTAACTTCTCTTGAATTAAAAACATACCTCCAACAATAAATGGATAGAAAACCGCCAGGGCAATCACAATCTTTTTCAGCCTTCGCTTCATGTGGTTCTTTTCGCCGAATGCTTCACGCTATGACTGGTGGTTTGTAAGTCGATTTCCACTTTTTTATAATTCAGGATTTCTTCCAGCATTTGGTGATAGGATTCGAAAGTGTTTAAGTTTTTATGTCCGCCGCCAATAACCGGCCACAACCTTGTAATTTCAGGTTTTATTTTGGACAACTTAACACTACTGCTGAAAGGGATTAATTTATCGTTAGTTCCATGAATTATATGAACAGGGCAATTTACATACCTCAGCCATTTATAGGTTGGCATTGGAAAGCGTAAAATTAAGGATAACGGCATAAAAGGCATATACCTTTTGGTCACTTTTTTTAGACTGTAATAAGGTGCGTCTAGGATCAACATTTTCGGATTGTTAACCGAAGCCAGTTTTGTGGCAAATCCCGAACCCAAGGAACGCCCGTATAGAATGATATAATCTTCAGAAATTCGCTCACGTATCTTATTGTAGATGTACTGCATATCGTGTTTGATTGCCTTTTGAGATCTTCGCCCGGTACTTTTACCGAAGCCACGATAATCGACCATAATTACATCGTACTGCTGGCGTGTGAAATCCACAGCGAATTTTCCCCAGCCTTTGATACTCTTCGAATTGCCTTTAAGATACAGCACTACTCCCCTGGGGTTGTCGGTTTTAAAGTGGAGTCCGTTGATAACAGCTCCATCTCTAGTTTCCATATTGTATTCTTCTACTTTTTGATTTTCGTAAGTGAATTGAAATTCTTTGGGAAGTTTTTCGGGTTTAAAGAGAAAGTAATCCTGAAGGTAATACAAGGCGATACTTATTGCCAGGTAAATGGCAACGATCCATATGATTGTATGTAACCAAACGGGCATTGTACTAATGTACGAATTCTTAAAACAAGTTATACTTTTGAAAAATTGGGTTATTGAACGCATCCTTTTTCAATTATTACTATCTTTAATGAAAAGCTTTCCCCCTTTATTCTGTTGCTAAAAAGAAGAATTATGAAAAAACTATTATTCTGCACCCTGCTTTGTGCATTTGGCACATCGGTAAACTCACAGGTCTTTTTTGAAAGAAATATAATCACGGAAGGGTATTTGGAGGCGACTTCAATCAGCGCGGCAGATTTTGACGGTGATGGTGATTTAGATGTATTGACCGCATCTATAAATGATAAAATCTCTTGGTTCGAAAATTTGGATGGGCTAGGTAATTTTGGTGGGGAAATGATTGTTTCTACAGAATGTGGAGATGTAACATATTGTATAGCGGCCGACATCAATGGTGACAACTTCATCGATATAGTTTCGATTTCAAATGTAGATGGAATTTTACTATGGTATGAAAATTTAAATGGGCTTGGAGTTTTCGGTGAACCTAATTTGATAAATTCTGATGTTATAAATGGCAGATCAGTAATCGCTGGTGATTTTGATGGAGATAATGACTTAGATTTACTTTCGGCCGATCAATGGGACGGAAAGATTGCGTGGTATGAAAATCTAGATGGTCAAGGTAATTTTGGCGGTGCAAATTTGATATCTGATTTATACCCTACCTTCGCAACGAGTGTTGATATGGATGGAGATGGCGACTTGGATGTTTTGGCATCAATCCAGGCTCAGCAAGGAATTTTAATTTGGTTTGAAAATTTGGATGGGCTGGGCAATTTTGGAAGTTCAACAATAATTGCAGACGAGGAAGTTACCCACCCCAGATATGTGTGTGCTGGTGATTTGAATGGCGATAATAAAATTGATGTATTATCTTCAAATATGTTCGGTGTTCAGGATGTATTTTGGTACGAACATTTGGATGGGCAAGGAACTTTTGGCTCTCATCAAGTAATCACCACAGAAGTCAATCAACCGTTTCAAGTTCATTCTGTTAATTTGGATAACGATGAGGATTTGGATGTTATTTCTGTTTCCTGGAATGACAACAAAGTTGCGTGGTATGAAAATCTCGACGGACAAGGTAATTTTGGCCCTCAAAAAATTGTGGAATTTAATGCGGGCAACCCCAGCTCGGTTTATCCAGCAGATATCGATGGGGACGGTAAAATTGATGTTCTTACAACCTCTACTTTTTTCGAACGAATTTCCTGGAATAAGCAGGTACCTTTCTTAAGCACGAACGATATTCATGAACCTAGATTTGTTATTTCACCAAACCCAACTTCAGGAATAATCGAGATTGAATCTCAAAAGGAAATCGAAAAAGTCCACGTTTTTAACCAATTAGGGCAACAGGTACTTTGGTTTTCTTCGGAAGAAACTATTGATGTATCTAACTTGGAGAATGGATTATATTTCGTAAAAGTGATCGATTCAGAGGGAAGCGTTCAGGTGAAACGAATAATTAAAGAATAAATAAAAGCTTTCCCCTTTATTCTGTTGCTAAAAAGAAAAACTATGAAAAAGCACTTGCTATCCTTAACTTTTTTAATTCTGGGGCTCACGCTGTACGGGCAACCGTATTTTAATCGAAATATTATTATAAAATCTTCGTCTCTCCAGAGTCAACCTGGAGATATATACACCACTGATGTCGATGGTGATGGGGACTTAGATCTAATTGCTGCTTTGGACCATGTGATTGCTTGGTACGAAAATTTGGATGGATTAGGCACAATGGGGCCTAAAAAGTTTATCACCTTAGATCTAATGGATACGAAAGAAATTTTCACAACTGATTTAGATAATGATGGCGACAACGACATCATCGCCTGCACTCGAGGAAATTCTGACAATGTAATTGTTTGGTTCGAAAACCTAGACGGTTTGGGGACGTTTAGTGAAATTCAATCCATAGGAGAAACCTGGAAACCACGGGATCTTACTGCCGTGGATATAGACTACGACGGAGATAAAGATGTATTATATGTTGAAAAATTCAGCCTGGTCTGGCAAGAAAATCTAGATGGCAATGGGGAATTTGGGGATAAACAAATTATTACCAGCCTCTCAGCCGGAACCGGTTTGTCTATTAATGATATGAATAATGATGGGTTTCTCGATCTGATTGCAACAGATCAAAATACTGGACAAAATTTGGGCAAGATCTTTTGGATGGAAAATATAAATGGAACGGGAACTTTTGGTCAGGAAAATATTATTTCAGAAGAATTGGTGAATCCATATATACTGACCTCCGCTGATGTGGATATGGACGGGGATATTGACATAGTAACAACTTTGGTTCAAAATAAATTTAGACTAATAAGTAATGAAGGTAATGGTAATTTTGGAATACCTCAAAATATTGGAGCCTCCAGCGCGGCTGGGTATATTCAGGATATGGAGCTGGTAGATATAAATGGCGACAATCATTTAGACATACTATTTGGTGGTCCGAATGGAATTATGGCGTGGAAAGAAAATGACGGAGCAGGAAACTTCGGAATTCAGAATATTTTTGCCACTGGAAATGGAATCTTCTTACATAGTGCTGATATTGATTCCGATTCAGATATGGATGTTATTGGGGTATATACTGGTAGAGTGACTTCATATCGCAATATAGACGGGAATGGACACTTCGAACTCATACAAGAATTGAATCCTAGTGCTTATTTCGCCGGTTATGTAATTGCAGGCGATCTCAACAATGATGGACATAACGATGTGGTTTCGGCATCGGGTGATGGAAAGTTGGCGGTATATAGAAATATCGGTGGTACTGGAATCTTTGAAGTTCAGAAAATCATTTCTATTTTTAGGACAGGAATGATAAGTCCTTATTTAGCAGATTTAGACGGTGATAATGACTTGGATTTAATGTCAATTGGTTATTCAAACACAGGGACTGAATCATTATTTTGGCACGAAAACTTATCAACAGGAGAAATTGATTATGGTGAACGAAATACGATTTATTCAAGTAGTTTTCTCGTTGAGGCGATAGCACAAGACCTCGATAATGATGGTGATAAAGATGTAGTATGTTTAAGTAATCAAGATAATCCTGGGGTGAGATGGTTTGAAAATACAAACGGTTTAGGGAATTTTGTTTTGCGACAAAATCTCCTGACATCGAATGGAGTTTCTTTGACTTCTTTGAATATTACCGATATTGATCTGGATGGGGATAATGATGTGATTGTTTGTGAAGGCGGAGAAACAATCATATTTGAAAACGTAGATGCTAATCTCGATATTTGGAATCAAATCCTTCTTGAATTTCCTTTTTATAATGCTAATCAAGCAATGATAATTGTTGATTTGGATTTGGACGGAGATCGGGATATTGTGATAGGTAATAGTGACGGGGTTGGATGGTTTAAAAATTTGAATGGGCTGCTTAACTTCGACGACTATGAAAATCTTCTTGAATCGATTGTAGCACATGACATTGAAATAAATGATCTTGACGGTGATGGTGATTTGGACATTGTAGCCGCAGATCGAACTAGTAATAGTGTGGCATGGTATGAAAACAGCGGCAGTTCTGTTGAATTTTTTCAGGAACACATAATAGTGAATGATGAGTATTCAGCACGCGATATTTTCGTAAGCGATATTAACGGGGATAACAAATTGGATATTCTTACGACTTCACATGCTAAAGGCCGTGTTTCCTGGTTTGAAAACTCACCGTTTCTGCCCATTGAAGAAGAAACTCAAAACGAATTTATCATCGCACCAAACCCCACAAAAGGTATTCTCAATGTAAACCATCACAGTCCGATTGAATCGGTTTCTATAATCAATCAATTAGGACAACAAGTGCTTTGGTTTTCTTCGGAAGAAATTATTGATGTATCTAACTTGGAGAATGGATTATACTTCCTAAAAGTGATAGATTTGGAAGGAAATGTTCAAGTGAAACGAATAATTAAAGAATAAAGAAAAGATTTCCCCCTTTATTCTGTTGCTAAAAAGAAGAATTATGAAAAAACTATTATTCTGCACCCTGCTTTGTGCATTTGGCGCATCGGTAAACTCACAGG
>JABDKT010000158.1 GCA_013002065.1 Flavobacteriaceae bacterium | reverse complement strand
GATCCCAATACCGAAGCCGAAGGATGGACCGTGATCAACTCGTTACGCGGTGGAGCTGCCGGTGGTGGAACCAGAATGCGACCGGGATTGGATCAAAACGAAGTACTTTCTTTGGCAAAAACCATGGAAGTAAAGTTTACGGTTTCGGGGCCTGCCATTGGTGGAGCGAAATCGGGAATCAATTTCGATCCCAGCGATCCCAGAAAAAAAGGCGTACTCGAAAGATGGTATAAAGCAGTTTCTCCTCTATTGAAAGCCTACTACGGAACAGGTGGAGACCTCAATGTGGATGAAATACATGAGGTAATTCCCATCACAGAAGAGAGTGGAGTTTGGCATCCGCAAGAAGGAGTGTTTAATGGGCATTTCACACCTACGGAGGCCGATAAAATAAACCGAATCGGACAGTTGAGACAAGGGGTGATTAAGGTAATTGAAAATCCCAATTATTCTCCCGATGTAGATAAGAAATATACCGTTGCCGATATGATCACAGGTTATGGTGTGGCCGAAGCAGTTCATCACTACTATAATATATTTGGTGGAAATGTTAAAGGCAAAAGAGCTGTTGTTCAGGGATTTGGAAATGTAGGAGCAGCAGCAGCTTATTACCTGTCGCAAATGGGTGTCAAGATTGTAGGGATTATTGACAGTGAGAGCGGTGTGATTAATGAAGACGGATTCAGCTTTAAGGAAGTACAGGACATGTTCTTAAAGAAAAAGGGAAATTTCTTAAAAGCAGACAATGTCATTCCTTTCGAAGAAATGAACGAGCGAATTTGGACCCTTCAAACCGAAATATTCGCGCCTTGCGCGGCCTCCCGACTCATTACCAAGGAACAAATTTCGGCGATGATCGATACCGGACTTGAAGTGATAAGCTGCGGAGCCAATGTGCCTTTTGCCGACAAGGAAATATTTTTCGGACCCATCATGGAATTTACCGATGAACGAGTGAGTCTAATTCCCGATTTTATTTCCAATTGCGGAATGGCGAGAGTATTTGCATATTTTATGGAGCGGAAAGTTCAAATGACAGATGAAGCGATATTTATGGATACCTCAAATACGATAAAAGAGGCAGTCCAAAATATTTATGATCAAAATCCGACGAAAAAGAATATCAGTAAAACCGCATTTGAAATCGCGCTAAAACAACTTATTTAATACGAATTATGAAGACTTTAAAAGAATCCCTCTACAACTCGGGATTTTTTTATGTTATTTAATCTGATTATCCTATATTTAATTCTGTTTAAAAACTACCAACTAATCCCTTCTATATATGGAGTCTATCATCATTCTAATTTTCGTAATTGGATACTTGTCAATCACCTTAGAACATCCGTTACGACTGGATAAAACTGTACCTGCATTAATCATGGCGGCTCTAATTTGGGCAATTCTGGCGGTTGGTTTCAGTGCCGGTTGGTTCGATGTTATTGATACTCATGAACATGTGTATAGTTTCCTAACGGGAGGTGAGGATGCCATGCATGGCTTCGAAAACACTTTGCTCCACCATTTGGGTAAGACCGCCGAGATATTAATATTTCTTATTGGGGCGATGACGATTGTTGAGATCATTGACCTTCACCGGGGATTTGAGGTTTTGAAAGGAGCGGTACGCACCAAAAGCAAAAAGAAATTATTGTGGATTATTGGAATTTTGGCCTTCATTCTTTCGGCCATCATCGATAACCTAACAGCCACTATTGTTTTGGTAACCTTACTTCGGAAGTTAATTCAGAACAAAAATGAAAGACTTTGGTTTGCAGCGATGGTAGTGATTGCCGCCAACGCGGGAGGAGCCTGGTCACCCATTGGGGACGTGACTACGACCATGCTTTGGATTGCGAACAAAGTATCTGCCGCCGGACTTATAAAATACGTAGTCTTGCCTTCTATAGCATGCTTTGTATTACCATTTTTTATTGCAACTTATTTAAAACCTTTTCGAGGTGAAATTGAAGTGGATACCACTGAAGATATCATTGCAGAAAAACTATTGAGTAGTAGAACCATGCTGTTCTTAGGTCTAGGAATGATCGTTTCAGTACCTATTTTCAAAACACTTACCCATTTACCTCCTTATATGGGGATGATGTTAGCCTTGGGAGTCGTTTGGCTGGTTTCAGAATACATTCATCCTGAAGAAGATTTCAGCAAAGAAAGAAGACATTTGTATTCGGCACATAAAGCTTTGTCTCGAATAGAAATATCTAGTATCCTTTTCTTCCTCGGTATTCTCATGGCGGTAGCCGGACTTGAAAGTTTGGTGTACGGTGTTGCGGAAAATGGCGATCCTGTTGGAACGCTGAGGTATCTCGCAGAGGTTCTTCAGGCGGCCATTCCTAATCAGGATATTGTGGTGATATTACTAGGTGTATTCTCGGCCATTATCGATAATGTACCTCTAGTTGCGGCCTCCATTGGAATGTATGACTCTCCTATGGATTCGGCCCTCTGGCACTTTATCGCATATTCTGCCGGAACGGGTGGAAGTATGCTTATCATTGGATCTGCAGCAGGTGTTGCTGCCATGGGAATGGAAAGAATCGATTTCATCTGGTACTTACGTAAAATAGCTTGGTTAGCGTTTGTTGGCTTCATAGCCGGAGCGGCAGTGTTCCTTGCGTTTAAATCGTTCTTTTTCGGATAAGCAACAATTTACCCTTTTATAAGCCGTTATTCATTTAAATCAAAATCACTTATGCTCAATCTTTTTATTCAGGATGGGACAGAGGAAGCTTTGGAAGGCCTGGAGCCCGAAGCAACCGAAAAAACCCTATCCATTATGGAACTCTTGTTGAATGGTGGAGTTGCCGGACAAGTTATCATAGCCGTGCTTTTCGTCTTACTTTTTGTCGCCGTCTATATATACTTCGAACGATTATTTGCCGTTAAAGCAGCTTCTAAATTGGACGCCAATTTTATGAATCAGATAAAAGACCATGTCTCCAGCGGTAATATTCAAGGCGCAAAAGTTTTATGCGTTCAGCAAAACAGTCCGGTCTCTCGTCTTACCGAAAAGGGCATCTCTCGTATTGGGAGTCCGTTGGACGATATCAACACAGCTATCGAAAATGCCGGCCGACTCGAAGTTTATAAATTGGAGAAAAACGTAAGCATCTTAGCTACGATCGCAGGAGCAGCTCCAATGATTGGTTTCCTCGGAACCGTGATTGGAATGGTTTTGGCCTTTCACCAATTGGCGAGTAGTAGCGGACAAGCAGAAATGGGAAGCCTTGCCGAAGGAATTTATACGGCTATGACCACTACAGTTGCCGGTCTTATTGTGGGTATTATTGCCTATATGGGGTACAATCATTTGGTGGTTAAAACCGATAAGATGGTTCACCAAATGGAAGCCACTGCAGTTGATTTTCTAGATCTATTAAACGAACCGGCTTAATGAATTTAAGAGGACGAAATAAAGTGAAAGCAGAGTTCAGTATGAGTTCTATGACCGATATCGTATTTCTGTTACTGGTCTTTTTCCTACTTACATCGCCTGCCATAACCCCAGATGCGCTGGATCTTATCCTTCCTAAAGCCAAGGGTAAATCGACCAATCAGCAAAAGGCATCGGTGAGTATCACCAAAGATGGAGCATATTATGTAAACAAGGAACGAGTGAGTGAATATGGAGTGGAGCAGGAATTGAAAACGATACTGGCGGGGCAGGAAGAGCCTACGATTATATTACGTGCCGAAGAAGGCGTACCCATAGAAGATGCAGTTTTTGTGATGGATATCGCCAATAAAAATGATTATAAGGTCGTTTTAGCAGTGAGGCCGAATTAGTGGGGCGTTCCCCTACTTCGCAATTAGCAATTGCTTCGTAGGGTCGGGCTTTCGGTGTTACGTGGTAACTGCCTCAATCCCTAACGCGGAATCGATCTTGGAACGAAAATTGAACATACATAAGACATGAGTCTAGTCGACACCAAACATAAACGGAAAAGCATGACGATCACGGTGATTCTTCACGTGATTATCTTACTCTTATTGATCTTTTTCGGTTTTACATACTTAGATCCGCCGCCCGAAAATGGAATAGCCGTGAATTTTGGTACGACAGACTATGGAAAGGGCAATGTTCAACCCGATGAACCCATAAAAACGGCTCCCAAACAATCAAACCCAGAGCCTGTACCTGAAACCAAAACCGAAATTAAAGAAGAAGTTGTGACCCAAGACAACGAAGAAGCTCCTGTGATAAAAAAGGAGAAGAAAAAAGAGGTGGTCAAAGAAACACCAAAAGAGGAACCTAAAAAAGTGATTCCAAAAAAGGTAGATCCCACTCCCGATAAATCCACCACCGATGCGCTTTCCAGCCTTATCAATGGTCCGAAACGTGACGGAACCGCCAAAGGAGGAGAAGGTAATGATGATAAATCGGGCGATAAAGGAGATCCTAATGGCGATCCGAATGCAAAAAGCTACTACGGAAATGGAGTAGGCCTGGACGGTGATGGTAATTACAGATTAGGTGGGCGGTCTGCCCTAAATAAAGCCAAAGAAACGCAACAATGCAATGAAGCCGGAAAAGTGGTAGTAAGTATTGAAGTGGACCGAAACGGAAAAGTGATTAGTGCTACACCCGGAGTACGAGGAACCACAAATAACTCTCGTTGTTTGTTGGAACCGGCAAAAAGAGCAGCTTTAGCCACTCGCTTTAATGCCGATCAAAATGCACCTGCCAAACAAATTGGGAAAATAATCTACAATTTTACTCTTTCTGATTAGGATAAATTTTACTTACTCGAGAATTCATTTAAAAACAGTAACTTTCGAAAATTGAAAAACATACTTATAAATGAAGAATCGGGGAGACTTCATCATTTATTTATTACAAGGGATACTACTACTTACAGGGGTGGCTTATGTATTTATTGCTCCATTCGATCAAAATACTTCGTTGATCATAAAACCACTTTTTTTTGTAACACTATTTTCTTTCTATTTCGCATCCACAAAAAAGTTTAAATGGAAATTGTTCTTTGCCCTCACCTGCGTAATGCTTGGTGAGTATTTCGCAACAAAAGGATTTGTAGATTATTATAATATTGTAATTCTGTTTTATACCGGGTTTTATTTTTTTGCCACCTGGTTGCTTTTGCCAGTCATTAGAAATATTAAGGTAAAAAAAGTATTTTCAGATCTAACGATGATTGTCCTTAGTGCAGGAGGATTTGTGTTTGTAGTTTTTTGGGTATATCATTTTACGCTTTCAAATCTTAATCAAATACTCTTGGATATTGTGGCCATTGGAACTTTTGTATTATTTATTAGCTGTATATTTTATATTACACAATTCAATAAACAACCAAAAAGCGTATATATTTTTATCACTGCTATTGGGTATATGGTAGTTGTGCTTGGATATGTAATCTATGAGTTTGCATTTAAAGTGAATTCAATTTTGATCCTTGTAAATTTTGCGGAAATCGTGGCACAATATTGCTTTATTAAATTTGTTATTAGTCGTAAAGAAATTATCATTTATAGTGAAAAGGATAGATTATTGTAGTTTATACTTTTTTAAATCCGCACAACCGCTATTTTAGGTATCTTTAAGCTCTTAAAGTTTATCACAATGCGTTCACTTCTATTAGTTTGTTTGTTAGTATTTTGTTCATGCAACTTCTCAACCGAGGAATCAGAACTAACCCCAAAAAATTCTCAGGATAATTTACCACACGATTTCATGTTTATGCAACGTGCGTATCCAACTGGTGAAATTAAGACCGATGCTTACGCCAACGCTATCGCCTGGAAGAAAAATCAGGTATCGACCAGATCCAGCGGACTCCTTTGGGAATTCTCGGGTCCTGTAAACACAGGTGGACGTATCACCGATATTGAAATTCCTATAGACCAAGCACAAACCTATTATGTGGGTGCGGCGTCTGGAGGAATATTCAAAACCACCGATGCAGGTGCCACCTGGGCACCCATTTTCGATGACCAAGCGGCTTTATCTATTGGCGATATGGAAATATCGAAAAATGACACCGATATAATCTGGGTGGGTACCGGAGAAGTAAATGCCGGAGGTGGATCCTTAGCTTACGATGGCGATGGTATTTACCGGAGCGGAGATGGCGGTCTCACTTGGGAAACCAAAGGATTGCCCGATGTAGGAAGTATTGGAAAAATATTAATCGACCCCAATGATGAAAACACGGTTTTCGTGGGTGCAATGGGACCCTTGTTTAGAGATGATACCAATCGGGGAGTTTATCGCACTACCGACGGCGGAGACAATTGGGAGCAAGTATTATTCGTAAGTGATATAACGGGTGTCATCGATATGGCAATCCACCCAACCAATGGAGATATTGTTTATGCGACAAGCTGGGAGCGGGTAAGACGTCCTCAATTTAGAGATTATGGCGGTGAAACTTCGAGAATTTATCGCTCCACTGATGGAGGTGATACCTGGAGTGAATTAACCAATGGCTTACCGAGCAACCCAAGTGATAAAGGTAGAATTAGTATTGATATTGCATCATCAAATCCCAATGTGCTTTATGCGCGTTATGCAAATGCTGCAGGAAGTATTCAAGGAGTTTATCGCACGGCCGATGGAGGAGATACCTGGGTGGAGGTAAATTCAAGTCAATTGACCAATGTAGGCTTTCACTGGTGGTTTAGAGGAATATTTATAGATCCCAATGATGAAAACACAATTTACAATGTGGACTTCATAGTTGAAAAATCCACCGATGGCGGAAATAGCTGGTTTACAGCCTTTCCAAATGTCCATGTAGATCAACATGCCATGGCATTCAACATGATGACCGGAGGTGAAGTGCTTTTGGGTAATGACGGCGGATTTTATAAAAGCCCGGATGATGGAGCCAGTTACACCAAAGATTTGACCTTACCCATTACGCAATTCTATAGATTTCATGTGGATGCCCAAAATGGAGATAAAGTTTATGGGGGTACTCAAGACAACAATACAATTCGAACAGTTACCGGAGGTCTCAACGATTGGAATCCTATTTTTGGAGGTGATGGTTTTCAACCTTTGGTCGATCCTACAAACACAAATGTAATTTACGCCTTATCCCAAAATGGAAATTTGGGTAAATCCATAGACGATGGACAAAGCTTTACAAATTTAGGAGCTCCTGGCGCGAGAAAGAATTGGAATAGTCCGATATTGTTAGATCCTGCCGATTCCGAAACACTTTATTTTGCTGCCAACCAATTATACAAGAGTGAGGATGGTGGTGATAATTGGAACGCTATAAGTGGTGACCTTACCAACGGTTCGGGAGGTGGTAATTTAACCTTCGGGACTATTTATTCGTTCGATGTTTCCACTTTAGATAGTAATATTATTTACGTAGGAACCGACGACGGTAATGTATGGGAAACCGAAGATGGTGGGACCAACTGGAACAATATTTCATCTACTTTACCCGATCGATGGGTGACCAAAGTATTGGCAGATCGTTTTGACCCAAATACTGTTTATGTTACTTTCTCGGGTTATAGATATGGTGAAGATAACGGTCATGTGTATCGCAGTAATAACAAAGGGGCGAATTGGGACCTTGTAGGCACCGATCTTCCGGATATACCTGTGAATGACATTGTGCAGGATGCAAATGGAAATCTTTATTTAGCGACGGATATTGGAGTTTTTGCCAGTGGTACCAACGGCGGTAGCTGGGAAGTGTTAGGAAGCAATTTACCCTCTGTAGTGGTGACCGATATGCACATCCATGAGGCAGATCAGTTGCTTTATGCCGCCACTTATGGAAGATCCTCTTATAAAATGGATATCTCAAGTATTGTTTTGGGTACAAACGATTCCGAATTTGATGCTGCTGTGTCGGTTTATCCTAATCCGGCGGTTGATGTTGTCAATATTGATATGGGACAAGTTTCGAATAAATTTGAAATCGAGATTTATAATACAATGGGCCAAAAAATGAGTGCCAACTTGGTTCAAAATAAGAGTAGAACTTCAATAGATGTTTCTTCTTTGTCAACCGGAATCTATTACGTTAGAATTTCCGAAGGAAAACAAGATACTACCAAAAAACTAATCATCAAATAGCAAAGTACCATAACTTATTCTGAAACATTAGATTGGCTTTTTGCACAGCTGCCTATGTATCAAAGGGTAGGAAAGGCTGCCTACAAGGCCGATCTAGATAATACGGTGGCTTTATCCCGTTATTTGGGCAATCCCGAAAATAAATTTAAGAGTGTGCACGTAGCCGGCACCAATGGTAAAGGTTCTAGCAGTCATATGCTGGCGTCTATTTTTCAAGAAGCCGGCTATAAAGTTGGACTTTACACCTCTCCACATTTAAAAGACTTTCGAGAACGAATCAAGATCAATGGTAAAATGATTCCTAAGCGAACAGTGACTAATTTTATAGGGAATCACAAAAGCTATTTTGAGACCAATGAGTTGTCGTTTTTCGAAATGACCGTAGGGATGGCTTTTGATTACTTCGGAAGGAAAAAAGTCGATATCGCGATAGTGGAGGTTGGTTTGGGAGGAAGATTGGATAGCACGAATATTATCACTCCCGAAATTTCTTTGATCACAAATATTGGGTTGGATCATACGCAGTTCTTAGGTAATACTTTGGAACTTATTGCGAAAGAGAAAGCTGGAATTATAAAACCGGGAGTTCCTGTGATTGTTGGGGAAACGACTTCTGAAACGAAACCAGTGTTTGAGAGTATCGCTAAAGAGAATAATTCGGAGTTGATTTTCGCTGAACCTAAACCCGAGACCGATTTCGAGTTAGACCTTAGGGGAAATTACCAGCAAAAAAATAAAGCGACAGTTCTGGCGGCGGTAAAGGCGCTACAGGAGTTAGACTGGCACATTTCCGAAGAAAACATAAAAAACGGACTTAAAAACGTAGTCAAAAACACAGGTATTTTAGGTAGGTGGCAACAAATAGGTGAGCGTCCAAAAATTATCTGTGATACCGCTCATAATCTAGAAGGACTTGCTTTGGTGATGGATCAATTGCAAAATGAAAACTACCAAGAATTACATATAGTTTTGGGAATGGTTTCCGATAAGGACTTGGATCGGGTGCTGCCACTTTTCCCAAAAAATGCAAGGTATTATTTTTGCGCTCCCGCCATAGCTAGAGCCTTACCCGCGGATGAATTACAGAGGAGCGCATCTAATTATGAGCTGAAGGGATTTGCATATGAGTTGGTTGAAACCGCTTTTAAAGATGCGAAAAAGAATACCGATGTGAACGACTTAATTTTTGTGGGAGGAAGCACTTTTGTAGTGGCAGAAGTTTTGTGATTTTTTTGAGCGATTTATTTGCGGTAATTAAAAACTAACTTATATTTGCACCCGCAACGTTTGGGGCGCTTAGCTCAGTTGGTTCAGAGCACTTGGTTTACACCCAAGGGGTCGGGGGTTCGAATCCCTCAGCGCCCACATCAAACAGAATCCCGATTCAGAAATGAATCGGGATTTTTTGTTTCCGAAACCATGGAAATTTATTTCCGAAGGGTTGAGGAAACAAAAAATATTGATACCGCAAAGCGGTATCGGGATTTTAATTGCAGGAGTGGTCTCGCCTTAGGGATCACGTTATAATCCTGAATTTTTACTTTGAATTAGGCAAAAAAAATCCTGATGCTTTTAACATCAGGATTCTACACTTATTTAATGTGTGATAAATAATGAATTATTAATTCGAAGCAACGACTACGTTAAATGTGTTGGCATCTTCTGTAGTGACATGAAATTCTTTCTTTAGAAAATCATAGTTCATTTCACTTCCGGTTACTTTTAAAACAAAACCGTTTTTTGTGGGAGAAATTTTAAAACTCTCGTCGGCTGTTGTTTTATAAGTTAGCCATAAGATGTTGTCGTAGTTAG
>JABDKT010000145.1 GCA_013002065.1 Flavobacteriaceae bacterium | reverse complement strand
TCATAGCATCGATACCATTCTTAACTAAATTTTCTATCGTCCAACTGTATAACTGCGGATTGATATTGACATATAAAGGTCCATTTGGCACCACTAAATCAAATTCGATGAGCTTTGAGGTTCTACTTTTTAGATAATCAAAAGACTGTTGTGTGATTTCCACAACATCAAGTCGTTCTAATTTAGGAACAGAGCCAACTTTAGAAAAACGTTCGGTGATGGTTTTAAGTCGGGAAATGTCCTTTTCCATCTCCAAAACATAGTCGGGATTTACCTGTTCGGCCTTCAATATTTCTGTCCAACCTACCAACGAAGAAAGCGGGGTCCCAATTTGATGAGCTGTCTCTTTTGCCATACCTGCCCAGAGTTTGTTTTGTTCGGAAGAGCGTGAAGTCTGGTAAAAGAAATAAATGGCAAGAAAAAACAGTACTATGATTACGATGAGCGCAGCAGGATAGTACTTGATTTTGTTGATAATGGGAGAATTTCCGTAGTAAATGGTTTGAAGTACTTCTCCATTATACTCAATATCTATGGGTTTATATTCTGAAATGAATTGTTGAATTAATTTTTGTCGTTTAACTGGGTCGCGCACCTTTTTTTCATCCACATTGTTTCCGGTATAAACGTCCTCTTTATGAGTGTACAAGATCATGGGTGTGGAGGTGTTGCTTTGAAGGACGTTGAGTATGAGTCGGCTGTCCCATTCATCCTGAGTAAGATCAATTTGTTTAAATTCCTCCTGTGCGGCGGCCCAAATTTCCATTTTGTCGCGTTCGTTTTCCTTTAATTGGGTAAAAAACTGATACGTATTCCATAGGATTAAACTAATAATCGTGATGGACGCAAGGATGAAAAACCAACGGGTAAGGGTAGCCTTATTGAGCATTCAATGGTGTATTATAAGAGTGTCTCGATAATCCTTAGTAGACACCCTAAATATAATGGAATTATGTTAATAATATTGTTTGATCAAATTTTCAGAAACATAGTGCTTTAGGTAAATTTGCAGTCATGTTGCACATTGATCCGAAAAATATTTCGACTCCCGAATTACACGGCTATTTACTGGGCGCTGTGTCGCCAAGGCCTATTTGTTTCGCGAGCACTGTTGATGTAGAGGGCAATGTAAATCTTGCTCCTTATAGCTTTTTCAATGTTTTTAGTGCCAACCCACCTGTGATGATTTTTTCACCGGCAAGAAGGGTTCGTGGCAACACGACTAAGCATACGCTGGAAAATATTTTGGAAATCAAAGAGGTGGCCATTAATATTGTTAGCTATAGCATGGTTCAACAAATGAGTTTGGCTTCTACCGAATATGCCAAAGGAGTGAACGAATTTGTAAAGGCAGGTTTTACTGAAGTTGCTTCGGAAAAGATTAAACCACCAAGAGTTGGCGAAGCACCCGTGCAATTCGAATGTGTGGTAAAAGATGTGATAGCCCTGGGAGAAGAAGGAGGTGCCGGTAATTTGATCATTTCCGAAGTAGTAATGCTTCATATCAACGAGAGAATTTTAGATTCCGATGGGAAAATTGACCCGGCAAGAATTGATACAGTGGCTCGAATGGGGGGAAATTGGTATAGCAGAGCCAAGGCAGGAATGTTTGAAGTAGAAAAACCACTCCGAACACTTGGAATTGGTGTAGATGCATTACCGGAAGCTATTAGAAATAGTGACATACTCACAGGGAATGATTTGGGAATGTTGGCCAATATTGAGGCACTACCTGATGCCGCCAAAAAATTTGTAAATAGTAATAAAGACATTCATAGAAAGGCGAGACAAATTCTGGAAAAAGGAGATGTCGAAAGAGCCTGGAATATTTTAACTACAGAAAATTAGACGATTAAATCATGGAAGTACAGGGAAAAATTAAATTGATAGACGAAACCAAAACTTATGGAAATAATGGTTTCAGAAAAAGGGAAATGGTAATCACCACCGAAGAACAGTATCCGCAGCATATTATGATCGAGTTTGTACAGGATAAAACCGATCTTTTAAATAATTTTCAAGTGGGTCAGAACGTAAAAGTAAGCATCAACCTTCGTGGGCGCGAGTGGGTAAACCCCCAGGGAGAAACCAAATATTTCAATTCTATCCAAGGATGGCGAATTGAAAGTATGCAGGAAGAAGTTGCCGGCGATATGCCGCCGATGCCTCCTGCCGATGCCTTTGAGCCTGCCACCGATCTAAACGAAGAGGACCACGACGACTTGCCGTTTTAAGTAAGGAAACGTAAAAATTATAAATCCCACCATCCAGTGGGATTTTTTAATTTAGCTGTATGAACATCACCCAAACCATAGAAACGATTTTTAAACGTTTCATGCCTTCTCCATTTGCAATTGCGATTATACTCACCATCCTTACCATGGTGCTTGCCATTTTATTCACAGAAGCACCAGAAGGCAAAAATCCAGTTTTAACGGTACTTTCTTATTGGGAAAGCGGAGTGTGGAGTAATGCATTACTAGTGTTTGCCTATCAAATGATGCTCATCTTAGTTTTAGGGCACATCTTGGTGTTGAGCAAACCCATGAATCGCCTAATTCAAGGATTGACTTCTTATGTGACCAATACCAGAAATGCAGTGATTTTGGTGAGTACTACCACTATGATGGTTTCTTTTTTTAATTGGGGATTGGGACTCATATTTGGGGCTATTTTGGCCCGAAAAGTAGCCGAAGCAGCTCAAAACCGCGGATTTCAAATCAACTATCCATTGGTTGGTGCTTCCGGCTATGCAGGTTTTATGATATGGCATGGCGGAATAAGCGGCTCTGCACCGTCCAAAGTAAGTGAAAGTGGTCATTTGGGAAGTTTTATGGAAGGTAGCATCGATCCAATTGTTATGGCTCAATTGCCAGATTTAATTCCTTATTCTCAAACTATTTTTAGCTCGTTCAATTTAATTCTCTTTGGAATTTTGCTGGTACTGGTGCCATTGTTTCTGGCTTATTTATCAAAAAAAGTACCGACCAAGCCTACCAACTTACCCATTTATAAAGGCCACACTTCTGAAAACATTCAGCGAAAAGGTGCAGAAAGAATTGATCATTCAAAGATTATAGGAATCGGATTTGGGAGCGTCATCATTATCACTTTTTTTTATCAATATTTCAGCGAATTAACTCAGCTAATCATCACTCCCAATATGCTTAATTTCTTTATGCTGGGACTGGCGTTGATCCTCCACGGAAATTTTAAAAGCTTTTTAAACGCAGTGGAAGAAGCTATAAAAGGGGCTTCGGGTATATTGATTCAATTTCCGTTGTATTTCGGTATCATGGGAATTATGAGTAGTAGCGGTATGGTAGGGCAAGTCTCAGATTTCTTCGTTTCTATCGCCAATGAAACTACCTTACCCATTTTTACATTTTTTAGTGCCGGCTTGGTGAATATATTTGTACCAAGTGGAGGCGGACAATGGGCCGTACAAGGACCCATTGTAATTGAATCGGCATTAAAATTGGGAGTACCCTTACCCAAAGCAATTATGGCTCTGGCCTATGGGGATCAAGTGACAAATATGCTTCAACCGTTTTGGGCTTTACCCCTCTTGGGAATTACGAAATTAAAGGCCAAAGAAATATTACCTTATACCTTGATGATAATGGTTATAGGTATTGTTGTGTTTATTCTGGGGTTGTTGATATTCTGAAATAGAAAACCTCGCCGGAATGAGCTTCAAGCGAGGTTAGTTTTGGGTTAGGTACTTCTTTGACTATTCAAATAGTAACAATGATGAACAAAAAATCATGTGCGTGTCAAATAAGTCTTATAAATTTCTCTAAAAATTACTGAAATTCAAACGAAAAAGTACATTTTAACATTCTTTCTAATTGAAAAACAATGATTTATCTGCCCTCAAATACACTGTGGTTTCCGAATGTTAATCAGTCGCGCAGTGATGGTCTTTTAGCTATTGGGGGTGATCTTTCACCACGGCGGCTCATTTTGGCCTATAAAAGTGGAATTTTCCCTTGGTATGATGATAATCAACCAATTTTATGGTGGAGTCCGGACCCTAGAATGGTTCTATTTCCGAAGGCAATGAAAGTCTCCAAAAGTCTAAAAAAGGCGATAAAAAATGAAGAGTTTCAAGTGACTTTCAACCAGGCTTTTACCGAAGTAATGAGAAACTGTTCCAAAGTAAAACGTAAGGACCAAGCCGGTACATGGATTACCCAAGACATGATCGACGCATACCTTGAACTTCATAGAATGGGTTATGCGTTTTCGGTAGAAGTATGGAAAGATGAAAAGTTGGTGGGCGGATTGTATGGTATAGATTTAAAGAAAAATAAAATATTTTGTGGTGAAAGTATGTTTAGTTTAGAGAGTAATGCTTCCAAAGTAGGCTTATATCATCTGGTACAATATTTGGAAGAAGAGAATTACAAGCTCATCGATTGTCAAATGTACACACCTCATTTAGAAAGTTTAGGCGCCACAGAAATTCCCAGAGAGGAGTTTTTAGCCATCTTAAACGATCCTAAAAGCTAATTTTATGTTGCTCGTTTTTAGGTGTTTATTTGTTTTTTTGAACGAAAATTACCACATTAGCAAAAATATTAGCCCAAATTAATACTTATGAAATTCAAATCCCTACTAATTCTACCCATCTTACTTTTGGTTTGCAATTCGGCTATTAGTCAGAATAACACCATCGATGTCAATAAAGATGTGGATGTTACCAAAGTCTATGAACAAGTGGTAAAAGAAGGCTACGGCACACCCGTAGTTTACCTAAAACTTGCGAATGCGCATTACTTCAAGGGGAATTATGCCGAAGCCAGAAAGTGGTTTGAAAAGGTGTTTGAAGGGCAAAAACCAACCGATAAAAAGATCCTCTTTCGTTACAAGCAGACACTTAAAGCGTTGAAACAGGACTTAGACACCAACAAATATTTGTCGGTTTCGGTAGTTGAACAAAACGACTAATTATATTTTCTGTACCCAACCTGTATTTATAAATAACCTCCTTACAGTATTGGCTGTAAAATTTTCCCATCTATATTCAGCATCCAGCTGTAGCCGAGTGCCTTTGAAAACTTGAAATCCTAATCGCAATGTAATCCGCTGATCCCACTCTGGGCGTATTAGCTTTGACGAACTTAATAAACTTTCTGTGGAGGCTACTAGATAAAATTCTCGAGGATCCACGCGTAAACCCGATAATGGAAAATCGATGGAAAATCGATACCGAAACCGATGCGTTGTACTCTTATCTACGATTCGTTGGTCTGTTTGCAATCGATGTACCAAACGCAACGCATTAAAGCGTCGTGCGTGACTGTATTGTTGAGTGAGTCGTAGTTCATTGTCGTTATTCAAATCCTCTACGGTATTCCAGCGATGCATTATTCCAACACCCAATTTCCCAAAGAATCCAACATTGTACGTGCTGTTATGTGAAACCTGAAAATGTTTGGGTTGTAGATCGAGAGATTCCTGGGAGAGATCATCACTAAGACCTCCACGGAATCCACTACCAAAATTAAAAGACCATCGGTAGTCTAATTTATAATTGAAGTCGAACGATTGTTCCCAAAGTAGAGAAGTTCCTTCCTGAGCAACTGTGACCAGAGGGAATAAAAAAGAGATGACAATAAGGAACCTAAAACAATAAAAAGCCATAATCTCGTCTTAGTACTCTTCGTTTTTTTATAAAATTGCCTTCTATATCAAAAAGGAATTCATATTTCTTTATTTCCCCTTTCTTTCGTGTGAGTATCACAATTTCATAATTGGAAGCAGCTTGGACCTTTAGAGCAAGAGCATCTCGAAACGTCTTTTTCAAAGATTCGATTGGTAAATATTGTAGCTGCAATTTCTCAACCTTCCATTTGTCATATTCGCTATTGAGATATGCTGCGATCTTATCTTTAGCATTGGATGCAATTTTTCGAAAATAATAATCTATTTCAATATCCTCAAGTTGTCCTTTATCATCAAATTCAATGCTGTATTTTCGTTTGCTGAAACGAAACTTTGTTTCAAAACTTTCTCGTTCTCCGTCAGTTTCTAAATAGTATTTCTGCTTTCGAAGCTCCGGAAGATGCGTTCTTAGTGTTTTCAAAGCAATCGCGGGAAAATCCGTTTCCTTCAATCGTTTCTCTTTTTCCAATTTGTCCTGAGCACTCGAACTCAAAGGAATAAGCAAAAACATGAAAACCAGTCCGCTATAATTTATTAACCTCATCATATCTAAAACATTCCATTATATGATCATTCACCATTCCGGTCGCTTGCATGTGGGCATACACGACGGTAGTTCCAACGAATTTAAATCCGCGTTTCTTTAAATCTTTACTAATCTCATCACTCAAGGGAGTATTGGCAGGAATCTCGGCCATAGTTTTAAATCGATTTACTAAAGGTTTACTATTGGTAAATTTCCAGATATAATCGCTAAAACTTCCGAATTCCTCTTGCACCTGCATAAAAGCCTGAGCGTTGGTTATGGTAGCTCGAATTTTTAATTTATTTCGAATGATTCCTGCATCTTGTAAGAGAGACTCGATCTTTTCCTCTCCGTATTGGGCCACTTTTTTATAATCAAAATTGTCGAAGGCACTTCGGAAATTTTCACGTTTCCGAAGCACGGTAATCCAACTCAAACCGGCTTGAAAGGTTTCCAGGATTAGAAATTCGAATAACTTTTGGTCATCCCTTACCGGAACTCCCCATTCTTCATCATGGTATTTCACGTACAACGGATCTTCACCACACCAGGCACATCTTTTTTTACTCATAAACCGTATTTTTGCGCAACTCTTAAATGTAGTAAGTTTTAGAATAATTCCCGACTTACACGCTATGGAAATTATGAATAAAATAGACGTAAGCATAAAAACAGATTTGGTGAAAAAGTACTTACCCAAGGCTGTTTCATATTCTGAATATTATGAAACCGTAGGTCAACATGCTCAAAATGGAACGACTACAGGAGAGTTGCATTCGGAAGCACTAGTGAATTACACGAAGCTCAATAATTCCCGCATGAAAAGACTGGCTAAAACAGTACGTGTTCCGGAGGAAATTCAAAAGAAATTTATTGACTTTATTGGAAAACAAACGTGGTTGGTGATTACCGAAAGTTGGTGTGGCGATGCTGCGCAATCCATGCCGGCCATGAATATACTAGCCGAATTGACCCCAAATATCGATTTGAAAGTAATTTTGCGTGATGAAAATCCAGAGCTAATGGATGCTTTTCTTACCAATGGAACCCGAGGTATTCCAAAATTAATTGTTTTGGATGGTGAGAAAGATGAAGTGATAGGTGAGTGGGGTCCCAGACCCTCTATTGCAACCCAAATGGCTTTCGATTATAAAGCAGTGCATGGAAAACTCACGCCCGAATTCAAACAAGATTTACAAGTTTGGTATAATAATGATAAGTCGCAAAATATAATTGAGGACCTTGCCGGCCTATTGGATTAATTTTGCCCGGGGAAAAGATAAGTGATCGTTCCTTTTTGTTTCTTCATTCCCGAATCGGTTGTAAATTTCGCCTTTTCTGCATACTCTAACGCACTGTCGATTAAGCATCCATTGGTGGTGGTGGATAAACTTTTATTGAAACTGGCTTTCACAATTTTACCGAGTTCACTTACTTCGATAGAGACGACAATCTTGCCTCCCGAATCACAAGTGTAAACGGGATTAGGTAGGTACAACGGCTTTCTGTCTGCAAGACTATATCGAATGGTTGTTTTTTTATTGATTCCGGCTACACTCTTGGCGGCAGCCGATTTCTTTGTCGTCCTGCTTAGTTTTTTCTTGACACTTTCGAGTTTGGATTTTGCTTGGTTAATCGCAAGAGATTCAGATATAGATTCTGTATCAAATTCGGTGTTTTTCAATTCTTCGGAATTTTCAGTGGCTCCATTTCTGCTATCTTCCAATTCTGAAATAAATTTCTCAGCTTCATTATAAGCCGTATTGGTTTCAATTTTGACCTTTTCCGAAGTATTAATCGCAACCTCTTCATCCTCCATCGTTTCAGCATATTCAATAGGAACCACTTCTTCAACGATCTCTACTTTCTTGGTAAGTTTTACGCTTACCAATAGCAATACCAAATTCCCCACCAAGAGGCAGGTAATTAGAAATGCACGGTAGGAATAATTAAAGTTCACGACTGCAAGTAATTGATTTTGTGGGAAAAATCCATATATCTTTGAAATATTAACTGTTTTTTGGGTTTTTGTAATTGATTTTTTGAGATGATAAAATTTTGTTTAATAATTAATATCCAAACTCTAAACGCTTCATTAAGAAGTAGTAAAGTCCTTACATGATTTTTCAATTCACACAATTGTTCGTATATTTAAGCAACATCAACAACCAACCATTTGAAAAATCTTGTTTACATCTTTTTCACGGTCTGTCTCTTCGCATGCCAAAGCGAAGAACTCACTATCATTTCCGAAGAAAATGGTAGCGAGCTTTCTATTGTGCCACCGAATTCAGATGAATATCTCACGTATCGTGTAGACGATCAAATGCCAATTACCTATTTCGAGCATATAAGCTGTATGTTGCAACCCAGCCAGATTGTAATAAGTCATATCACCGATATGGGTAATGGAGAAATTCAAGAATTTCGATTGGAGTTTGGTAAGGCTGGAGATTTGCCTTTGGATCTAGGGAAGTATAATGTGATCAACGGACTTAGAATTAGCGATGATCACGGCAACAAAATTGATTACGAAACTACTTCAAATATCGAAGCCGAAATTACTACTATTGGTGAGAGAGTAGGCGATTATGTGGATGTAAATTTTAGCGGAACCTTTATAGATGAAGTGGGCGCAGAGCATACCATAATTGGGTTGGTGCATGCCTACCGGGACAATTAATCTTTCAATTTTTTTTCGAACTCTTCAATACTCATGGCGTTTTCAACGTCGTAGTCACCTATTTTAGTTCTTCTCAACTCCGAAAGATAGGCTCCATTATTCAACGCTTTTCCAAAGTCATGAGCCAAAGACCTAATATAAGTACCCTTGCTGCAGACCACTCTGAATTTTATTTCAGGTAATTTTATTTCTGAAATATCAAATGCTGAAATCTCTACCTCTCTGCTTGGAACTTCAACTTCTTCACCACTTCTGGCGTATTCATATAATCTTTTCCCATCTTTTTTTAGGGCAGAAAACACCGGCGGCTTTTGTTTGATCTTTCCAATGAATTGTTGGGTAGCGTCTAAAATTTCTTGTTGGGTTATTTCTGAAATATCAAACTCTTGGTTTATTTCAGTTTCTAAATCATAGCTGGGCGTAGTAGCTCCTAATGTAAAGGTTCCCGTATATTCTTTTTGTTGCGCCTGATAGGTTTCAATTCTCTTGGTGAACTTCCCGGTACAAAGAATGAGTAATCCTGTCGCCAACGGATCTAAAGTTCCTGCATGACCCACTTTAATTTTTTTTATCCCGAATTGCTTCTTTATTAACCAACGTACCTTATTAACCACCTGAAAGGAGGTCCATTCCAAAGGTTTGTCGATCAAGATGAGTTGTCCGTTTTGGAAATCGGTTAAGGTCATTAGGTAAAACTAACAATTATAGCGATGAGACCTACTACAACACAGTAAAATGCAAACCACTTTAGTTTGGCCTTACGCACCAAGGTAATCATCCATGTGCATGCTAAAAGTCCGGCAATAAAGGCTGCCGTAAACCCCAGAACCATCGGCATAAAGTTGGTCGTTTCACTACCCAGATCTCCACTAAAGATATCTTTTATGATCTTTCCGAAGATGAGTGGCACTACCATTAAGAAAGAAAATCGGGCCGCTTTATTTTTATCGTTACCCAGTAGTACAGAGGTAGAAATGGTGGCTCCACTTCTCGAAATCCCGGGTAGCATAGCAATGGCCTGAGCAATACCGATCACAAAGGCATTTTTATTTGACACATTTTTATCGGTGAATTTGGCTCGATCGGCAAGGAATAGTAATATGGCTGTTACAATTAGCATGCTTCCTACCAGCAAGATATTTCCGCCAAAAAGAGATTCCAATTGTTCTTCAAAAAACAAGCCCACAATCACAGCCGGAATCATAGAAATAACAATTTTCAAAGAAAAACGAGTGGGTTCGTTCCATTTGAATTTCAGCAAACCACTAATAATTTCCCAAACATCTCTTCGGAAAACAACGATAGTACTGAGAGCCGTTGCGAAATGAAGAACGACAGTAAATAAGAGACTTTCTTCAGGAACAGAATTATCTCCCAAAATGGCTTTTCCTAATTCGAGATGACCACTGGAAGAAACAGGTAAAAATTCGGTGAGACCCTGGACAATTCCCAAGACGATTGCTTCCCAAGCATCCATAAATTATTTGTCTTTTTTTGGATTGAGTAGTATGGCGTACACTTCAAATCCGAAGCCAATTAAAATCAAGGCCGGCGCCAATCGAATACGTCTCCAACTGTAAATTTCGGGATTGAAAACGTTGGGATCGTCACTTCCACCACCTGCCATGAGAATAAATCCCAGCGCAATGAATGCAATTCCGATGAGCATAAATTTGTAGTTCGCTCGTTCAAAAATGAAAACCGATTTCTTGGCAGCTTCTTTTCTTTTCTTCTCTCCCATGAGCTTTAATCAAATTCAGTGTAAATAATTTCGTCTTCCACGGTGATCTGAGAAATGTGTTCAGATTGAACCAAACCCAACATCACTTTTGGAAGGTGCAAGGTAACTTTTTTATTTAAGACTTTGGCTTTCAAATCGGTGATGCTAAGGCCTTGCTCCAGCCCTCGATTGATGTAAAAATAATCGGTGCCGGCATCTTTTAGGACAATATCATATTCGCCGTTTCCTTCTTTTATTTCATTTACTGTTATCTCGACAACATCACAGCGTTCGGGTTTTGGGTCGCTTATTAAACACGATTGAAGTGAAAGCGAAAGCAAAATTCCGCAGAAAAAAATCTTAATAGTAGAGTTCATCGGTACGCAAATTTAAAAAGCGTTGTGTAGCGAAAAAGGTGCTCAACCAAGTGATAAAAATTCCCATAAAAAGGATAAATAAAAACAACCCACCCAACAGCAGTTTATCATTCATTAGACCTAATTGTGGCCATGCTTTGTCAAGGAAGTACAGTACAGTAGCTACTCCTATCATGGCTAAAATAGCTCCCAATAAACCCAGGCGGATGCTTTTCCAAACAAATGGACGTCTTATAAAGCGTTTGGTGGCGCCCACCATCTGCATCGTTTTAATGGTAAATCGTTT
>JABDKT010000127.1 GCA_013002065.1 Flavobacteriaceae bacterium | reverse complement strand
ACTGTGCTGCGATTCCGAGTGAATTGATTGAAAGTGAACTTTTCGGACATGTAAAAGGAGCATTTACTTCGGCGAACAAAGACCGAGCAGGTAAATTTGAAGCTGCGAATGGAGGAACTATCTTTCTAGATGAAGTAGGCGATATGAGTTTATCGGCTCAAGCGAAAGTATTGAGAGCTCTACAAGAAAACCGAGTTCAAAGAGTGGGAAGTGATAAGGATATAAAAGTAGATGTGCGAGTCGTTGCTGCTACCAATAAGGATTTATCCAAGGAAATCGCCGAAGGTAGATTCCGTGAAGACTTGTATCACCGTCTGGCGGTCATTCTAATAAAAGTTCCTCCATTGAACGATAGGAGAGAAGACATCCCTCTACTCATAGAGTATTTCAGTAAAAAAATTGCCGACGAACACGGTACGGCTCAAAAGAAATTCTCCGATAAGGCCATTAAGCTATTACAGGAATACGACTGGACAGGGAACATTCGAGAACTGCGAAATGTGGTCGAACGACTCATAATTCTCGGAGATAGCGAAGTGAGCGAAAGTGATGTGAAATCTTTTGCAACCAAATAAAAAAAGCTGCCCACTGGCAGCTTTCTAGTTTATTGTTTCCATTCACATTCATCCAACATATTGAGAAGCGTATTTGCCATCTCTCTTGCTTTATTGGCATAATAGATTTTGGTGGCTTGTAAAGATTCGTCTTGCAGTTGAGAAAGTGTCCGGCCAATAGGTTCTTCGGTTAATTGAGTTGTTTTAGGACAACCCATCGTGCCCGTGAAATCAATAAGTAAGGATTCCAATTGGTCTAAGGTGGTTTCGGCTTCCTTTTTTATCATTTTTTGAGCTTCAAACATAGCGGCTTTCTTTTCGGCTAGTTCATTTTGCATGGCTATTTGCTCCTTCATTTGAGCTTCCAGCTTTTTCTGTTCCTCCAAAAGCTTCTTTTGTTGTTCAAGTAGCGCCTTTTCTCTGGCCAACAACTCGTTTTGAGATTCTTTCAGAATGATATTTGGATCGGTATTACTGCAAACATCCAAAGCGACAAAAATTTCTTGAGTATCCTTCTTGGCGCGACTTACAAATAGCCGAATAGCCTCAAAAGAGTCCTTATCTAAGGCTTTTTCTAAGTTTTCTAAGGCATTGAGACTGGCGTTATTGGCGTCTGTGCAACCACATTTTTCGGTGGATTTAAAAACTTTTTCAATAGACGCTTTGGATCTTTTAGCATATTGCCGAAGATGTTCCAGATTATTGGCTTCCATAGCCGTCTCAGCATGATGGAATCCGTAAGTAGCGTCTTGATAGGCCACCTGACAATTACTTTCAGGGTTTGGATGGGACCATAGCATGGTAACCATCAATAGGGTAGATGTGATAGTCATAGGTTTGGGGTTCTAAAATTGTAGGAAAATTCTTAATAATTTATGAAAATAGCAAATATTCGGGCAGTTATTATTTTAAAGTGATAGGTAAACGCACCTTCTTTCGTTGAAAAATCGGTGGTATTTGAATACTGAAATTGATAATCACAAGCTAACTTAGCGGCATTCGTGCAACATTTTCTATATTTAGCTCTTCAAAAATAGAACTACATGATTCGGCCAATCCTTTCAGATTATAAAATTTCAGAAAAAATAAAAATTGCAGAAACTAAAACCTATGAGGATTTTGGGGCTACCAAAGACGACTTGGAAGACGCGTTGAGAGATACCCGAAGAGAGCTGGGAGATCTGCAAAATACTATGTATGCCCACGGAAAGTACAGTGTTTTGGTGTGCCTTCAGGGGATGGATACTTCTGGTAAGGACAGTTTGATACGCGAGGTTTTCAAAAGTTTCAACGCCAGAGGCGTCGATGTTCACAGTTTTAAAGTTCCCACCGAATTGGAATTAAAGCATGACTATCTGTGGCGCCATTATATTGCATTACCGGCACGCGGAAAATTTGGAGTTTTTAATAGGACTCATTACGAAAATGTTTTAGTGACGCGTGTACATCCCGGTTATATTTTGGGTGAAAATTTACCGAATGTAACCGATATATCTCATGTCAATGAAGCCTTTTGGGACCGCCGATTTGAGCAAATCGTAAACTTTGAGAAAACTTTAGCAGAAAATGGCACGCTTATCTATAAATTTTTCCTGAATTTGTCCAAAGACGAACAAAAAAATAGACTCTTAAGACGGTTGCGAAAGCAAGAGAAAAATTGGAAATTTTCTCCCGGCGATTTAAAAGAACGGAAGCTCTGGCCAAAATATATGGAATGCTATGAAGACGTACTCAATCGTACTTCTACATCCTTTGCACCTTGGTATTGTGTTCCGGCCGACAACAAACCTGCCGCTCGATATATCGTGGCATCCATTTTGCTTGAAGAATTACAAAAATATAACGACATAAAAGAACCCGATTTAGATCCTGAAGTTGCTGCTCGTATTGACGAATTTAGGAATCAGTTGGAAAATGAATAACACTATGATTAGAATTGCCCTAATTTGTATTTGCCTACTTTTTACTGCGGAAAGTTTCTCTCAAAAAGTAAATAAGGAGGATTCCATTACGTTAAGGAAAATTTTCGATACTGCCCTTCTGAATGGACAAAGCTACAATTGGTTAGACCATCTATCCAATAACATTGGAGGGCGATTGTCGGGCTCCATACAGGCAGAGAAAGCAGTTAATTATACAAAAGAGGAATTAGATAAGCTTGGACTGGATAAGGTGTGGCTGCAACCCGTCATGGTACCTAAATGGACAAGAGGCAGAGCCGAATATGCTTATATCGAGACAGCACCGGGCATTACCAGTATTGCGAATGTATGCGCCTTAGGTGGATCGGTTAGCACACCGGCCGCAGGCTTGAAAGCCGAAGTGGTCGAGGTTCAAGGTATTGAAGACTTAGAAAAACTAGGTCGGGATAAAATCGAGGGTAAAATAGTATTCTTTAACAGACCCATGCAGGCGAATCTCATAAGCACCTTTAGTTCCTACGGTGGTTGTGTGGATCAACGTTACAGTGGGGCCATGGAGGCGGCTAAATATGGAGCTGTTGGAGTGGTGGTTCGTTCTATGAACCTTAGAATGGACGATCTACCTCATACCGGTTCCATGACCTATGGAGATACACCGGCTTCGAAAAGAATTCCTGCCTGTGCCATAAGTACCAATGACGCAGAATATTTGAGTACCGCACTAAAACTTAAACCCGATCTAAATTTTTACTTTAAACAAAACTGTAAAGTTTATCCCGATGTTCAATCGTATAATGTGATTGGAGAAATAACAGGTAGTCAGTACCCAAATAAATACATAATCGTTGGAGGCCATTTGGACTCCTGGGACCTCGGAGACGGATCTCACGATGACGGTGCGGGTTGTGTACAATCGATGGAAGTACTGCGACTCTTTAAAGAAATTAATTATCGTCCACGACACACTATAAGAGTCGTATTATTCATGAACGAGGAAAATGGTTTGCGAGGTGGTCGAAAATATGCCGAAGAAGCTAAGCTAAAGCAAGAGGAACACATTTTTGCATTAGAGAGTGATGCCGGCGGATTCACACCTAGAGGATTTTCATTCGATACAGATGAGGCCAATTTCCAGCAAGTCTTATCGTGGAAACCACTATTCAAACCCTACTTGATCCACTATTTCGAAAAAGGAGGTAGCGGCGCAGATATTGGTCCGTTGAAAGATGAAAAAATTGTTTTGGCCGGATTGCGTCCCGACTCTCAAAGATATTTTGATCATCATCACGCAGCCAACGACACCTTCGATGCTGTCAATAAGCGTGAATTGGAACTAGGAGGTGCAACCATGACGAGTTTAATCTACCTCTTCGACAAATACGGTACCAAAACTTCTCTTACCGAAGTCAAGAACTAGCTGATAAACAGATTGTTAATAAATTTTTCTGAAGCTAACTCAAACCTTTAACTGGAAGGTTTTTGGATTATCATTTTTGCTTGATGTAAGCATTTCATAGAGTAAACTATTATCGGGAATTACTAATTCAGACCTCTGTTTGTAAACAAATTGTATCTTTAAGATAGCAAAAAGGAGAATCTAGCCTATGAAAATATGCGCTAACATAAAAAAATTGCTCTTTTTTACGTCCGTTTTGCTCTTACTGGTTCCCGATAATGGTTTACTTGCATCCGACGTAAATACACCTTCCATTTTTTCTATGGAGCAAAAATTTTCTTTGGAATCGTTTATGTTTCTGAAGAATCAGGATGAGGCTAAGTTTCATCCAGACTCCTTATTGAAGTATAAGGAACGGGCAATTTTCGCAGCAAAGAATGACGATGTAAAAATGGCGAGTGAAAACGCCCAGCTTTACGTTCAGTATTCGGGCGAAACCGAATTTGTGAATTCAGGATATTTCAGCAGGTTTAAAAATACCGAGGAATTTCAATATTTAAGTCAACAATATGGTCTCAACTTTAGCTGGTTGAACTTCTTTTACCTCTTTACAGCCATCATTGGATTTTATATCTCTATCATGTTGCTTTTGAAAAGAAAACAGGATAAGATTGCTTCATTTTTAATCAGCCTTTTCCTCTTGATTCACTCACTGTTTATCTTTCATATTTTCCTGTATATCACTAATCTTATCTACAGAGTTCCCCATGCGTTATATATGTCATCTATTTTTTCATATTTGTATGGGCCGTTGATCTACTTTTATTTCAAACGTATCACGCTCAATTATAAATTCAGAAAAATTGATTTGATTCATTTGGTGCCCACGGTACTTATCATAATGATTATGCTGCCCATTTTCATGTTCCCTGAAAGTGAAAAATTGAGAGTATTATTGGAAGTTGGTTCTTTAGATCGCCAGCCTTACCTCATTTACATTACGACCACAAAATTTGCCTCCTTACTGTTTTATGGTTATTTAGTGCTTAGAGTGTATCTGAAAAGCGATCATCGTTCTCGATTATCCAATTCTTCTCAAAAATGGATAAGGAATATGGTGGTGTTGACGGAATTTTATGTGTTGTCCTACTTAGTTTATGGACTTACGATTATGAACACCGATATGAAATCGGACTTCCTTTTTAATTTTCAAATTGTGGCGATGGCTTCCATGGTTTTATATATCGGATATTCTTCCTATGTTCGGCCGAACTTATTCAGTAAAGAATTTGGAAAGAGGAAACCAAAATATAAGAAATCGGGACTTACACCTAGCTTCTCAAATGAACTAAAGGAACAGTTACTCTATTTATTGGAAGAAGAGCAGATTTATCGGCAGAACAATATTAACCTTGAAAAAATTTCTGAACGATTAGGAACAACGCGACACAATACTTCGCAGGTAATTAACGAACATTTCGGACTCAATTTCTTTGAATTAATTAATAAATACCGAATCAACGAGGCACTTGAAATCTTGAAGAACGACACCAATAAAAATTTGAATATAATCGATGTAGCCTACGAAGTTGGGTTCAACAATAAGGTTACGTTTAACAAGTCATTCCGCAAACAACTTTCACTTACTCCAACCCAATACCTAAGTTCATTAAACTCGTAAATTTGGAGTAAATTTACTTCGGAAATGGCAACGTATATAGGAATTAACCAATTAAATTGATTTTATGATTTAATTAGCTCTGAATAATCACGCATACGCGATTATTTTATGAGTAATTTAATTTCATAGGTTAGTTTAGTTGGTGTTCCATTTATCTGTGTAATATCTATTATTTGGTTGGTTATTGAGATCAGATAAATGTTCCCGTTTCAACTTCTTGGTTGAAACGGGATTTTTTTTAACATGCGAAGTTGCCATTGCACAACACCTCTAATGCCACAAACAAAGCAATAATTATTAGTAAATTCAAGTAAGGAATTAGACTGGTCAAAATTGAAATTTTACCCTTCTTCTTCGCAAACAGAATCCAAGAGAGTGTTATTCCCAATAGTACCATGATAGGATAGGCAATCATGCAAATTACTATTGATACTGTAATGAGATTATCTTCCGAACCGGGACTATCGAACATCATGGCAGAGAATAGGATCATCACCAATGCAGGGAAAAGTGACAAAGCTAAAACGATGGTATTTACGATAAGATAAATTTTTAGTTTTTCTCTCAAGGTGGCAATTATTAAATTTATTTTAAATATACCAAACATTTGTAGTAAGAAAGATGGGTTTTCTACCTTTGCTCACAAAACCAGCCATTGCTCGCCCAATACACCAAAGAGTTTCGATATAATGTAAACCTGGCCACTCCTGTTATCTTGGGAATGCTAGGGCACACCTTAGTTGCATTCGTGGATAATATCATGGTGGGCCAACTGGGTACCGCCGAACTCGCCGCTGTTTCCTTGGGAAATAGTTTTATGTTTATTGCAATGTCATTGGGCATCGGATTTTCAACCGCGATTACACCTTTGGTGGCAGAAGCAGACGGGGAAGGAAACTTTGCAGCCGGAAAATCTTCCTTCAAACACGGTATATTTTTATGTACGGTTTTAGGGGTGGCTCTTTTTCTCATGGTGTTCCTGGCCAAGCCATTAATGTACATGATGAATCAGCCGCCTGAAGTGGTGGATTTGGCCATGCCTTATCTCAACTTAGTGGCGATTTCTCTGGTACCACTTATCGTGTTTCAGGCGTTTAAACAATGTAGCGATGGTTTATCGATGACTAGATATCCCATGTATGCGACCATTATTGCCAACGTGGTGAACATTATCCTTAATTACCTTTTTATCTTCGGGAAATTCGGTTTTCCACAGCTAGGACTGGTTGGTGCAGCCATTGGAACCCTAGCCTCAAGAATGATTATGGTTGTTTACCTCTGGTTTTTAATGAGCAAACATTATAAATCGAGAGATTATGTACTGAACATTAAATTTTTCAGCCTCACCAAAAGAATGCTCAAAAAGATTTTGAGTCTTGGATTTCCATCGGCACTACAAATGTTTTTCGAAGTAGCCATCTTTACAGCCGCGATTTGGCTTTCAGGGATTTTAGGTAAAAATCCGCAGGCTGCCAATCAAATTGCCTTAAACCTATCCTCCATGACCTTTATGG
>JABDKT010000093.1 GCA_013002065.1 Flavobacteriaceae bacterium | reverse complement strand
TTAATCCATTTCCCCCTGTTCCCAGCCAATGGCTATCGTCATCACTTTTGAATAAACACCAAACTGTTTCGGCCGGTAAAGGAGGATTACTATTTGGATAGAATGATCGAACACCATTTTTGTCTATTATTGCCAACCCGCCGTCTTGCAGTCCGACCCACATATCATTTTGATCGCTCAAAAGACTCATAACCCTGTTTGAGAATAGACGATTTGGTTTTTCTGAGGAGGTGGTGTAAGTATCGTATTTTTTTGATTTTTCATTATATACCGTTAAACCCTTACCAGAAGTTCCAATCCAAAGTCGTTTTTCGCGATCTATGGCAATCGAACGCGCCACATCGACATTGACATTTTGAGGAGTCTGGAAATTGGTCAAATCACTAAACTTGGATAGGTTCTCGTCGTAATAGCTCAATCCGCCACCATCGGATCCAAACCATAAAATGCCAGAGTGATCCTCATAAATACACAATATGTCGTTATAATGAATCGACCTTGGATCCATTGACCTGGTCATGAATTGTAACACCTCGCGATTCTTAAAATCAATCCGAAAAGCTCCCTGACCATAGGTAGCAATCCAAAGAATGCCTTGACGATCGATCAATAGGTCCTGAACATTGAGATTTGTTGGCAGTAGGTTTTGATTATCAAACCCTTCGAATTGTTTCAATGTTTCACTGTTTTCTGAAATATAAAGACCGTGGCCATATGTTCCGGCATATAGTATATCTTCATTACTAACCACACTGCTAAAATTTACGCCTTTGAATTCTGAATGTTCTAGCTTGCGATATTGTTCAGAATCAGTATTGTAAATGTAAACGGCATCGGAGGCTGCAATAAAAATTTGCTTTCCTTGTTCAGAAAGATCATAAATAGTGGAAGTTGTATTGTTTCCACTAAAGACTTGAATGGTGTCAACAGTTCCTTTACGGAATTTATAGAGGCCGTTGCCAAAAGTTCCGATCCATAAATCGCCTTTTAGGTCTTTCAAAATGGTACTGGGTTTGTGGGCAAAATTCGTGTTAATAAATTGTCCTGAATTTCGATTATAAGATTTCAGGAGTCCTTCGGCTGTAATAATGAATAGGTCTCCATTGTCGGCGACATGCACTTTCCCAAGTCTGCTAAAGTCTTCTCTTGTAATGTCTTCAAAAAACTCCTCGAAATAAGTAAAGGTTCTACCGTCGTATTTGTTGAGTCCATCTTGAGTGGCGAACCACATATAACCCGTAGTGTCTTGGGCAATACTCACCACACTATTTTGAGACAACCCATCGTTTACCGAAAGTTGCTTAAATGTTATCTGCCTCTGGCTTTGCGAATAGCACAGAAGTGTGGGTAAGAATAATATGCTAAATATAATTTTGTGCAACGTGTAATCTTAGGTCTTTCCATAAATTTACAATTAATTGAACAACCTTCAAATGTTAGCCACAAGAGATTAGTGATGGCGTTGAATGGAATAGACTAATTGAGGGAAGGATTTCTTCGTGATTCTGACAACGCTCATATACTTCGCCAATGCTTCGAATGACAAACTGCGTTGAAAATTAAAATCCTACAAAATAAAAAAAGCAAGCTATTTTATTTAGCTTGCTTTTTGATTTATTAGTGATCGCGACAGGATTCGAACCTGTGACCGTCTGCTTAGAAGGCAGATGCTCTATCCAGCTGAGCTACGCGACCGGTTCTTTTCTATGATCCTTTTGGGATTACTTTTCTTTGATCGGCGATCTTGATATAGATTACCTCACTTTGTTCGGTGATCCTGTAAATTTATCGGGGTGGCAGGATTCGAACCTGCGACCTCCTGCTCCCAAAGCAGGCGCGATAACCGGGCTACGCTACACCCCGTGCATTTAGCGGAGAGACCGAGACTCGAACTCGGGGAACACTTGCGCGTTCACAGATTAGCAATCTGCTGCATTACCACTCTGCCACCTCTCCAAAAAAGGACAATTACTATCCTTAAATGCGGATGCAAATGTAACTTTTTTCTATGGTTTCTAACAAAAAATTTCTTCTTTTTTCAGTAGGAAATGAACTTTTGAACTATTTCTCACACCTTACAACACTGAAGGATTATTTTCTCACCATTTATGTTGGTACTGAAAAACAAATAAGCATTGCCACCTTCCTTAATTTTCCACTTCTTCCTTAGATTGGCGACTGTTTCAGGAAAATTTCTTGTGGTGATATTAACTTTGGTCTTTTTCAAGGTCCTCATAGATTCCTTAGAATAGGGCATAACCGATATTATTTCAAACCTACGGCCGGGAAATTGAACTAATTTTTCCGAAGTAAACAAATGGCTATTCAAATGTAACTTGTTCACGGAGAAATACTTAGATAATGCTCCAAATTTACCTGACTTCATAATGGCAACATTTGGTTCATATAAATAGGAGAGAGGTTGGGAATAAGATGGTTCTTCCGAATTGTTCCAAGAAACATTCCACTTTTCAAGTCCGTGCTTTGTGAAATCGATCGTTTGAATGTGGATTTCACCATCATATCCCGGCTCAAGCAACCAAATTAATTCCTTGAGGTCATTCTCCACGGCAACCAGATGGATCTCTTTTACATACCCTAATTGTTTCAATCCTGCTGAAATGTCTAACATTGGAGAGGTCTTAATTATCAACGTCTTGCAGCGATCTAAGACAAAACCCAAATGCTCAATAATATTCGGTTCACAGTCGGAGAGCATAAAAACCTTCCCTTTTAAATCATGCCTGCGTGCCGGATCCACATAAATACAATCGTAATATTTTTCTTCTATCATCTCCAAGCTATTGCCTTCGAAACACTCGATATTCTCATTTTGAAGTATTGAGAAATTATGACAGACTGTTTTAGCCAGGGTCGCATCCTGTTCGTAATATTCAACTTTTTTAAAAGACTTCGCAAAGTAAAAACTATCCACTCCAAATCCTCCGGTTAAGTCGGCCAGGCGCTCTCCTTTAACCAATGAAGCCTTGTATTTTGCAGTTTCTTCGGAAGAGGATTGTTCTAAATTTAATTTTTTGGAATACAGAATCCCTCTAGTTTCATACCAAGTGGGAAGCTTTTTTTCTACCTTTTTACGCCCTTCAATTTGAATTAAAAGCTCTTGAACAGTTACTTCCGAAAAAGGACTACCACGAAAAGCGAGTTTTGAGGAGTCGCCCGAAAAGTCGAAAATATAATCTTGTATTTCGTCTTTTAGTATATCCGGGTTCATGATGGGTTGGCGGTTAAACAGAAGAGTCCGATAGCAGCCGCATGAGTCACATTCATACTACTATTCAAACCGAACATTTCAATATGATAAATTTCATCCATTTGCTCCAAGCATTCCTGAGACAAACCATGCTGTTCACCGCCCAAGAATAATGCAACTTTTTCACCTGAAGTTCGGATATTTTGAATCGCCTTGCTCGTGTTGGTGATTTCAAGACCAATCAATTTAAAACCTGATGATTTTAACTTAGAAATTTCAGTAGAAATATCAGTAATTACTCTATGACAGATATGCTTTTCGGTATTTCGCGCAGTTTTCCTCAATCGAGATGAGTTGAAATCTACTTTAGTCCCAGTAAAGACTACCTCTTTCACGCCAAAAGCATCTGCCAAACGAAATAGACTACCAATATTAGCAGGGCTATTTACCCCATCCGTGAATAAGATTATCTCTTGATTCGTTTCAGTAAACCTATTCTCATCGTGCGTCAATTGAACGCTCATTATTTTCTAACTACATTAATTTTATTAAACTCGGCCGCCTTTCACTGTAGACGAATAAAACAATATTTAAATCGTGTCACACTAGTTTTCGAATACGAATTTCACAATATTGGCACCCATTCTCAAAGCTTTGAGGCGAACTTCTTGAGGATCGTTGTGAATCTCGGGGTTTTCCCAGCCGTCACCCAGATCACTTTCAAAAGTATATAAAAGCACCAAGCGACCTTCGTAGGTAATCCCAAAGGCTTGCGGTCGCCCATTATCGTGTTCATGTATTTTAGGTAACCCTTGTGGAAATTTAAAATGGCTGCTGAAAATAGGATGATCCACAGGAAGTTCTTTTAATTCAATGTCGGGGAAGATTTTCACTATCTCTTTTCTCAGGTATTCATCCATACCGTAATTATCATCGATATGAAGAAATCCGCCACTTACCAAATAGTCCCTCAAGTTCATTGTGTCTTCTTCAGAGAAAAACACATTGCCATGTCCGGTCATATGAATAAACGGAAAATCGTATAATTCGACGTCTCTCGGAGTAACAGTTTCTGTTTTTTCGTCTAAAGTCGTATCGATTTGCTCGTTACAAAACTTAACCAAATTTGGCAGCGCTGTAGGGTTACTATACCAATCGCCACCGCCTCCATATTGAAGAACTGCTAATTGCTGGGCAGGTAGCACACTCGTTATAATCAAAAAAAGAAATAGGGGTATAGACTTAAACATTCGCTCAAAAGTACAAATTTGTGAGCCTAAAAATATTTAGAAGTCGTTAAATTTTATTGTAAATGCCGTTACCTACATTGTAAGTGAAACGTTTCCAATCCAGTGTAATAGTCGATACTTGTCTTCTTTGATTCGCAGACAAAACTCTCAATTTAATTTCCACGTGCTGAGGATTTTCCACACGGGATTCTTTGGGGGTAACTTTTATAGCATTCATAGGTTCTTTTCGTTGGGGTTAAAAAGAATATAGGTTCAATTTGGTTCGGAAATATATAAAATATCGACGAAAGCGCAAATTTTATCGATAAAAAACAATTGTATTTCGTTGTAATCTCAACAAAATCAGGTGAAAAGCATTCTAAAAAATTGTCCTTTAAACTCGGTTTAAGTCAGCAATACCAACACATGTAGCCAAAGCAGCCGTCTCGGTTCTTAGTCGAAAGTTGCCTAAAGTGATGGGATTGAAATAATTTTCGCGGCTAATTTCTATTTCTTTGTGGGAAAAATCTCCTTCCGGACCAATCATTATCACGACCGAGCTGCCCGATTCCACATAATCTCGAATTTCTTGCTTCTTTCCGTCTTCACAATGCGCAATAAGTTTCACATTGTTTTCAGCGTTTTGTGTTTCTATGAATTCATTAAAAGGCGTTAGCTTATTGATTTTAGGTAAGTATGTTCGCAGCGATTGTTTCATGGCCGATTGAATAATCTTTTCAAATCGTTCCAGTTTAATAACCTTTCGCTCGCTATTATCACACAGTATAGGTGTAATTTCAGAAATGCCTATTTCTGTAGCTTTTTCAAGGAACCATTCAAATCGGTCGTTTAATTTTGTCGGCGCCACGGCCAAATGAAGGAAATAGGGTAAAGGAGCATTGAAATCGGCCATCAAGATTTTAGCTTCACATCTTTTAGGAGTTACCGAACTCAATTCGGCAGTAAAAAGAAAACCTCTGCCATTGGTTAGATACAGCGTATCACCTTCTTGTTTACGCAACACTTTACCTATATGTCTGCTCTCATCCTTATCAAAGATTATATGATCGGATTTTTCAGAAATAGAGGATAGGTAAAATAAGTTCAAATCTTTTGTTTTAGAATTTTAACCTTGCTACAGCGGAAATATCTTTATCGGCGGTATAGTTGGTTTTGTATTTCAATTCACCCACCATAGCGATCATTGCGGCGTTATCGGTACAATACTCAAACTTCGGAATATAGGTCTCCCAGTTTAATTCTTTTTCTGCTTTTTGAAGTGCCTCTCTAATTCCGCTGTTAGCAGAAACACCTCCACCAATCGCAATTCGGGTGATCCCTGTTTGTTTACTGGCATTTTTCAGCTTGTCCATTAAATAATCAACAATGGTGAATTGAAGACTCGCACAGATATCGGCCATATTCTCAGTCACAAAATTCGGATTTTTCGCCGTTTCTCGTTCGATAAAATAAAGAACCGCTGTTTTTAAGCCTGAAAAACTAAAATCCAACGGACCCACCTTCGGTTTAGTAAACTTAAACGCCTTAGGATTACCTTCTTTGGCATACTTGTCTATCAAGGGTCCGCCAGGATATGGAAGTCCTAAAATTTTGGCCGATTTGTCGAAAGCTTCGCCAACTGCATCGTCTATGGTTTCACCTATTATCTCCATTTCAAAATAATGATTCACTTTTACTATTTGTGTGTGGCCACCGCTAATAGTCAAAGCCAGGAAAGGGAATTCTGGTGAAGATTTATCTTCATCCTTGATAAAATGCGCTAAAATATGGGCCTGCATATGGTTCACATCGATCAAAGGAATATCTAAAGCCATGGCTAAAGACTTTGAAAATGAGGTGCCCACAAGGAGCGAACCCATCAATCCTGGTCCCCTCGTAAATGCAATGGCTTTTAAGTCTTTTTTATCGATATTTGCTTTGCGCAATGCTTGGGAAACTACAGGGACTATATTTTGTTGATGTGCTCTTGAGGCTAATTCAGGAACCACACCGCCGTATTCCTCATGTATCTTTTGCGTAGCGACAACATTAGACAAAATTTGTCCGTTGTTAATAACAGCAGCAGCCGTGTCATCACAGGAAGATTCGATACCAAGAATGTAACAGTTTTGCATGAGTAAATTAAGGCACGTTTGTTGGGGGTAAAATTAAAACTTTAAAAGCGTATCAGAAAACTCTGGAAAATATTTAAAAGAACCTTAGCAATTTTATTATTGCTGGTCTTGCTTTTAGTCATTGTTTTATCCATTCCGGCTGTACAAACCCAAATTGCAAAAAGAGTAACCGACAATATTAATGCCACTTACGGCACCGATATTCAGTTGCGCAGATTGGGTTTAAACTGGAAGGGGCAAGTTGATATGCGAGGTGTATTAATTAATGATCATCACAAGGACACACTTATCTTTTCAGAAGAAATACAAACCAGTCTTCTTAGTGTAAAGCGACTAATGAATGGCGATTTGGATTTTGGTCATCTCAATTTGTTGAACGCCAAACTTCATTTAACAACTTACAAGGATGAAGTTGATGATAATTTGTTTGTCTTTACTGAAAAGTTCAATACCGGAGATACGACTTCAACACGACCTTTTCAGCTAATAAGCAATTCTGTAAACCTCACCAATACTGAAGTTCGAATTATAGATGAAAATCTTGAGACTCCTGAAGTATTTCACCTTGATGAAATTACCATGGATGCAAGCGATTTTAGAATTAACGGACCCGAAATAACTGCAGATATTAACGAATTGGCGCTTTTCGAAACTCGCGGTCTTCGCGTAAATAACTTAAAGGCGCAATTCCGCTATTCCGAAACCGAATTAACATTTAATGATTTACTTCTCGAAACCGAAGGTTCGTTTTTACAAGGAAATGTAAAGTTTAGTTTTGGAGAAGAGGGAATGTCCAATTTTAATGATAACGTATGGATTACGGCACTTTTGGATGATTCGGTGATTTCCACCAACGATTTAAATGCATTTTACGACGAATTTGGGGATGATATAAGCATTAATATTAAAGGCGATATCAAAGGAACGTTGAACAATTTCAATTTTGACGATGCTCGTTTAGCTTTTAATAATACGCGCCTCATAGGAAATTATTCCTTCAAAAATCTGCTGAACGATAATACATATTTTATAAGCGGAAGGAATCACGCCATCGCAACCAACTATCATGATTTGAAAAGGTTGATGCCAAATCTTTTAGGATCCCAATTGCCTACCGAATTAAATTACTTCGGAAATTTCTCCATTAGTGGGAATACTCAACTGGATGGCGATTTATTAAACACTAATAGTGTGATGACTACTGCCATTGGAAGTACGAAGCTAAAAATGGAGCTAGGGAACATTCACAATTTCGACAACGCTTTTTACAGAGGAGATGTACAATTCATGAATTTCGATCTCGGTAAAATTGCCGGAACAAAGTCGTTAGGAGTGATCAATTCAAATTTAGCGATTGATGGACGCGGATTTACGCGAGAAACGGTAAATACCAAGATCAAAGGAAACATAGACAGCTTTAACTTTGAAGGGTACACCTACAGAAAAATTACTGTTTCCGGGAATTTAAAGGATCCTATCTTTAACGGAGAGCTTAAGATCAACGATCCAAATTTACAAATGGACTTTAGTGGGCTGGTTGATATTTCCAAAGCTTCGAATCAATACGACTTTGAAGCCAATATCGAATTTGCCGAACTCAATAAACTCAATCTTATTAAACGAGACAGTGTTTCAGTTTTTGCGGGTCGCATTATTATGGATATGGAAGGAACCACTATAAATGATGCGGTTGGTAACATCGAGTTTTTACAGTCTTTTTATCAGACAGAAAACGATGATTTCTTTTTTGACGACTTTCTCATCTCTTCTTTCTTTACGGAAGATGTTCGAACCATCGAAATCAATTCTCCCGATATCATCAACGGAAAGATAAGTGGCAAGTTTTTGATAGAAGACATTCCCAATCTGTTTCATAATTCCATTGGGAGTATTTATACCAACTACATTCCCAACGAAGTCACCGAAAATCAGTACATCGATTACGAGTTTGAAATTTATAATAAGATTGTGGATTTATTTGTGCCCGACCTTCGATTGGGGGAGAATACCAGGGTGAAAGGATCTGTTTATTCAGATGAGTCCAAATTTAAACTGGATTTCAAATCACCCGAACTGCTTTTGCTGGATAATTATCTAGGCAAAGTGAATGTACAGTTGGATAACGACAATCCGCTTTTTAATGCCTATGTCTCGGTGGACTCCTTATATACTGGAGTTTATAATCTTTCAGAAGTAAACATCATTAACAAAACTTTGAACGACACACTTTACATTCAGTCTAATTTTAAGGGAGGCAAAACTCAGGAAGATCTTTTTAAAATGTCACTTTACCATACCATCAACCCGAATGGGAAATCGGTGGTAGGGATCAAGCGCTCAAAGATTACCTATAAAGACAATGAATGGTTTCTGAATAGAAACAATAATTCGCTCAACAAGATCACCTTCGATAATAATTTCCGAGATTTAAGATTGGACTCTTTAACGCTTCGGCATAAAAACGAACTTATCCAAATGGCAGGTGTGGTGAGGGATACCCTTTATACCGACATAAAATTGAATTTTCGAGACGTCGACATCGGAAAGCTGGTTCCTGAAATCGATAGTCTAAATCTTGAGGGTAACATTAACGGCCGATTAAACTTCCTGAAGAAGAAAGGAGCTTTCTATCCCAATACCAAGGTAGTCATCGACAATGTGAGGCTAAACGAAGTTCCTTTTGGTGATCTAAATCTAGATATCTCCGGTAATAGTGATTTGACACGCTATACCATTAAATCGAGTTTGGATAATAACAGTGTAAAATCATTTTCGGCTAATGGAAATTTAACTGTTACTAACAATGATTCTAATTTGAACCTTGATGTAGATTTAAATGAATTTAATTTAGAAGCTTTTAGCCCTTTTGGCGGCGATGTAATAACCAATATTCGTGGTTTTGTTACCGGTGAGGCCAAAGTAAATGGTTCTTATAAATCGCCAGATATCAATGGAAGACTGTCGTTGAACGATGCCGGCTTTACCATTCCATATCTCGATGTTGACTATGATTTAAGGGATAACTCGGCCGTGTTCATTACCAAGGAGAAATTCAACATTGCGAGTACGACCATAACCGACACAAAATACAATACAGAAGGTGCTCTCTTCGGAAATGTCACACACCAAAATTTTGAAAATTGGGAATTAGATCTCGATTTAAATACCGGTAGAATGCTAGTGCTTGACACTCCGCCAGATGATGAAGCATTGTACTACGGAACAGCATTTATAAGTGGTGAATCTACTATAAAAGGTCCGGTTGACGAACTAGTGATCGATGTAATTGCCACTACGGAAGAAGGAACTACTTTTAAAATTCCAATAAGTGATGCTGCGAGTATTAGTGACGATTCCTTTATACATTTTATTTCTCCGGAAGAGAAAAAAGCAAGAATAAGTGGTGAAACTATTGTTTCTGAAGAAGTCAAAGGGCTATCACTCAATTTCGAATTGGATATCACAGATAAAGCCGAAGTGGAGGTTGTGGTGGATAAAACGAACGATTCACGATTAAAAGGGCGTGGGGTAGGAACTTTACTACTTGAAATAAATACATTGGGGAAATTTAAAATGTGGGGTGACTTCCTGGTCATTGAGGGTAAATATGATTTCCGTTACGGTGGTCTCGTAGATAAAACCATTGATGTGTTGGGAGGAGGAAGTATTACTTGGGATGGAAACCCAACACGGGCCATACTCGACCTTACCGCTAAATATGAAACCACTGCCAATCCCGCTGTATTGTTGGACAATCCAACATTTAACCGTGCGATTCCTGTGGAAGTGTTGGTTGACTTATCGGGGGAAATACTGCAACCTGCATTGGATTTTCGAATTCAATTCCCAAATACCAGTTCTACGG
>JABDKT010000084.1 GCA_013002065.1 Flavobacteriaceae bacterium | reverse complement strand
TTAAGTCCGGCAGCGTATAATCCATTACCTCCCGCAATTTCTTCTTCAAGGAAGATCGATGTATTTGCAGAAGAAGGTGTTTTTAATGATTCCATTTGGAAATCCTATTCCTACCTTCACCTTCTCCCCAACTTTTTGGAAAAGGAAGATCACCCTGAATTCTACATTTCGGTGGGAGACGATGATGCGTACAATATCGTACCGGTGGTTTCCGAACTACAACAACTACTCTATGAAGCCGGAATTAAGAACGAATTGCGTATAACAAATGGCGGACACGACTGGGATTGTTGGCAATCAAATTTCACCCAGGCATTGGTCGAGATCTTTAAGAGTGAGTAATTCTATTTTCGAACAAAACGCGCGAATTGTTTGGTATTTCTATCTGAAATTTTAATGAAATAAACGGCAGGCACTAATGTCGAAACATCTAGCTCTATTTGTGATTCATTCTGGGAAAACTCGGTGAATATCAATCGGCCGGAAAGGTCATAAACCTCCAAGGTATAACTACTCGCTTTATTTATCCCTGAAACCATCACGCGCTCTGACGCAGGGTTTGGAGCAACCTTTAGCTTATTCGATTTCAAATCGTCTAAACCAAGAGCTCCATCTGTCTGAATTTCAAACTGAAATAGCTCCACTTCGCAGCCCGTTACGACGTATTCATAACGACCGTAAATAATCTGCGGATTGGTAAGGTTGGTATAATTTTCTGGGTCTGTAATTGCGTTTACGTTATTCTCGGCATCTGAAGTAGATGTAAAATAGGTAAACATAAAATCGAAAGGATCGACTCCTCCTAACATTTGAGCTTCGTTCACCGTTAAATCGAAAACCGCCTCGGAATTGCCGTCACCTTCGTCAATAAAAATATCATCGGGTGGCGTATCAATTACGGGAATCTTAGGTACAAATATCTGAAAAGAGGTCACGCTCCAGCCCTGCCCCGCCGTAGATTGCAGTCGGGCCCAAATGGGTTCGGGATTGGCGATGTTTTGATAATTCTCCGGATTTGGAAGCGCATTGATACCACTCAAGGCACCACCAGAAGTGAGATGATAGGTTACCACTACATTCGACTGTCCGTTGATTATTTGGGCTTCATTTTGGGTAAGATCGAATACTTCGGTTTCGTCTCCAGGGTTGTTTACATCACATTGGACCAAATCATCGGGCACACCGGCCTCTACCTGAGCTACTATATTTCCGAAGCAAATTAAAAGAAGAATCGTATAAATAGATTTCATGGAATTTTTTTTCAAAGCTAATTAATATTCATTGAATAATCGAGTTAATTATCTTTGCCTCATGCACAAACAAATTACCAGTGTTCAAAATCCATTGATAAAGCAAGTACTTTTACTTTCTGAAAAATCTAGAGAACGTAAAAAACAAGGCCTTTTTGTTATTGAAGGTCAGCGTGAAATCTCCCTTGCTATTTGTGGCGGATTCGAAATTAAAACGCTTCTTTTTTGTGCTGAAATTTTAGAATCTGAAGTCACATCTTTTACCACAGACCATGCTGAAATTATTGAGATTAGCCGTGAGGTCTATGAAAAATTGGCGTACCGTGGAAGCACAGAGGGGATATTGGCCATCGCCAAAACAAAAGAAACAGGACTCGATCAACTAACATTTCAGAAGAAAAACCCATTAATCTTAATTGCCGAAGCACCCGAAAAACCCGGAAACATTGGCGCTTTGTTGCGAACAGCCGATGCCGCAAACCTCGACGCAGTGATTATAGCCAATCCTAAAACCGACCTTTACAATCCCAATATTGTGAGAAGTAGTGTGGGCGGACTCTTCATCAACCAAATCGCTAGTGGAAGTACTAAAGAAGTGATCGCATATCTTCAGGAAAATAACATAGGTGTGTTTTGTGCGGCACTTCAAGCATCCAAACCTTATATCGAATGCGATTTTACGCAAGCCGCTGCTTTGGTCGTAGGAACCGAAGCGACGGGATTATCTGAAGATTGGCTCAATAATAGTACTCAAAATATCGTTATCCCCATGCAAGGTCAAATCGATAGTATGAATGTATCGGTGGCAGCCGGAATCCTTATCTTTGAGGCAAAACGACAACGCAACTTCGAATAATTTATGACGCCAGAATCTCTCTTTTACCTCATCATTGGGATCATCGTATTTAATTTTGCTCTGGACAAGTTTCTGGATCATCTCAATGCAAAGCGTTTTAAAGATCCCATCCCTAAGGAATTGGAAGATGTTTATGATGCTGAAGCCTATGCGAAATCTCAGGAGTACAAAAAAGTAAAGTACCGATTTGGGATTTTAGTATCAACGGTGTCGATTGTGGCAACTCTGGCATTCTTTTTTTTCGATGGGTTTGCTTTGGTGGATGGTTGGGCACGATCCTATTCGGAGCAGCCTATTGTGGTAGCACTTATTTTCTTCGGAATTATTCTATTTGCAAGTGATATTTTAGGAACTCCATTTTCTTATTACAACACCTTTGTGATCGAAGAAAAGTTTGGCTTTAATAAAACGACCCCGCAAACATTCTTCTTAGACAAATTTAAAGGTTGGCTAATTGGCGCTGTTATTGGTGGCGGATTACTTGCACTTATCATTTGGTTTTATCAAGTTACGGGCCCTGATTTTTGGCTGTATGCTTGGGGAGCCGTGGCCCTGTTCGCCATATTTATGAATATGTTCTACGCCCGGCTCATTGTTCCCTTATTCAATAAACAAACACCTTTGGAAGCGGGAAGTCTGCGTTCCGAAATCGAGGAATACGCCAATAAGGTTGGTTTCAGTTTAAAAAACATTTTTGTGATCGACGGCTCCAAAAGAAGCACCAAGGCAAATGCCTATTTTTCAGGATTTGGTAGGGAAAAAAGGGTGACTTTGTACGACACTTTGATCAATGACTTGGAAGAAGATGAAATTGTGGCTGTTCTGGCTCATGAAGTGGGTCATTATAAACGCCGGCATATAATTTTCAATTTGGCAGTTTCCATACTTACCACCGGATTTACACTTTGGTTATTTTCATTGTTTGTGGACAATGCAGTACTTTCGGAAGCATTGGGTGTGAGTGAACCCTCTTTTCACATTGGATTGATCGCCTTCGGGATATTATACACACCTATTTCAGAAATAACAGGTCTCATTATGAACTATTTGTCACGTTTATTCGAATATCAGGCCGATAATTATGCCAAAACGACCTATGCCTCCTCACCTCTTATTTCGGCACTAAAGAAGCTCTCGAAAAACAGCTTAAGTAACCTCACCCCACACCCTGCGTACGTTTTCATGCATTACTCCCACCCTACTTTACTGGATCGTTACCGTAATTTGAAGCGTTAGACCTTAATTCTTGTTTTTATCATTTCTGAAATGTGAATTGGCGCAACTTTTGTTGCCTATTTAAAGGATTATTGTATTTTTAATTTATGACTGAAGCTGTTATTGAAGAGGAAAACAAGGAGATTGCTAAACAGTACAAGGAGCTCCTAAAAATTAGTTACCGAACCCTTTCGGTGGCCGATAAGAAGCTTATACGGTCTGCTTTCGACGTGGCCGTGGATGCCCACAAGGACCAAAGGCGAAAAAGTGGTGAAGCTTATATTTTTCATCCCATCGCCGTGGCGAAAATTGTTGCTTCGGAAATTGGTCTAGATGCAACCTCAATCGCCGCTGCCTTACTTCACGATGTAGTCGAAGATACTCAGTACACTTTGGTGGATATCGAACAAATGTTTGGTGAAACCGTTGCACGAATTGTGGACGGTCTTACCAAAATTTCGGCCATGGAGTATGAAGGCGACGTTTCTTTACAGGCAGAAAATTTCAGAAAAATGTTGCTTACCCTCAATGAGGACATAAGGGTAATTATTATCAAGATCGCCGATCGTTTACACAATATGCAGACCATGGAATCCATGCCTGCTAACAAGCAGTTAAAAATTGCTTCGGAAACATTATACATCTACGCTCCACTAGCACATCGCATTGGTTTATACAACATAAAAACAGAGTTGGAGGATCTCGGTCTTAAATACACCGAACCAGAGGTATATAACGATATTCTTAGTAAGATCAAGGAAAGTAAGGAAGAGCAGGATGATTATATCGAAGCCTTTTCCGACGTCATAAAAGAGTCGTTAGATTCCGAAAAACTTTCCTATGAAATCAAGGGCCGCCCAAAGTCTATATTTTCTATACGCCGAAAGATGATCGCCCAATCGGTGAGTTTCGACGAAGTCTATGACAAATTTGCGGTTCGTATAATTTACAAGAGCGATCCGGAAAACGAAAAGTTCCTTGCTTGGAAAATATACTCTATCGTGACCGACCATTTCCGTCCAAACCCTATGCGATTGCGGGATTGGATCTCTTCTCCTAAATCCACGGGATATGAGGCCTTACACATTACCGTGATGGGACCCAAAGGCAGATGGGTGGAAGTACAGATTAGATCTGAACGAATGAACGAAATTGCAGAAAAAGGTTATGCTGCTCATTATAAATACAAAAACGACGATAAAGACGACGGAGGCCTTGATGATTGGTTGAATAAATTACAAGAAACCCTGGAAAATGCCGAAGCAAATGCTGTGGATTTTGTAGAGGAGTTTAAATTAAACTTATACGCCAAGGAAATCTTCGTTTTCTCACCCAAAGGAGATTTGTATTCCCTTCCGAAAGGAGCTACTGCATTGGATTTTGCATTTAGCGTTCACACCGAGGTGGGACTTCATACTCGAGGAACCAAAGTGAATGGAAAGTTGGTTCCCCTAAGTCATGAACTGAAAAGCGGAGATCAGGTTGAGATTATCACTTCAGAAAAAACAAAACCATCTGCGAACTGGATCAACTATGTAACCACCGGAAGAGCTCGATCTAAAATTAAATCTTCTTTAAAGGAAGAACAAAAGTTGACCGCTACCGAAGGGAAAGTTGTTTTGGCGCGAAAACTGAAGTCCTTAAAAATTACCTTGGATGAAAAAACCATCAATCAGCTGGTGGTTTATTTCAAACTGAATACAAGTTTAGACTTGTTTTATCGTGTGGGCGCAGGAATTATCGACAATCAAATGTTGAAAGATTTCGCCGCTTCTAGGAACAACGCCTTCGTTAGTTTCTTTAAAAACAGAATTAGAAAGCCGAGTCCACAGGAAGACATCAACAAGGAAGAGATCACGCTGAAATACGATCAACTTGTTTTTGGAAAAGAAGAAGACAAGTTGGATTACAAAATGGCGAATTGTTGCAATGCCATTCCGGGAGATGATGTCTTCGGATTTGTAACAGTTAACGAAGGTATCAAAGTGCACAAAAAGAATTGTCCGAATGCGCTTCAATTACAAAGCAACTACAATTATCGCATCATGCCTGCCAAATGGATCGACTCTACTCAGCAGGAATTTAAAGCGAATTTGGTGATTTCCGGAATCGATACTTTAGGATTGGTAAACAATGTTACCAAGGTAGTTTCGAACAACCTTCATATCGATATGAAAAGTGTTCATTTCGATACAGACGATGGCACCTTTACCGGGAAGATTACCGTGGTAGTAAAAAACAAATCCATTCTTGATAATTTGGTTAAAAACATTAAAAAAATAAACGGTATCCATAAAGTAACTCGTGTATAATTTGAGTAACTTTGCCTCTTGTTATGACCTCTAGCACCGACACAAATAATCAGGAAATTGTAAAAAATGTTTTTACTGGATTTCTGGAAGAAAACGGCCACCGAAAAACTCCGGAGCGCTATGCTATTCTTCAGGAAATTTACGATCACGACGATCATTTCGATATAGAGTCTTTGTACATTAACATGAAGAACAAAAACTATCGAGTGAGTCGGGCTACGCTTTATAACACCATCGAATTACTTTTAGACTGCGGTTTGGTGCGGAAACACCAATTTGGTCAAAATCAGGCACACTATGAAAAGTCTTATTTCGACAAGCAACACGATCACGTAATCCTTTCCAATGGAGAAGTGATCGAGTTTTGCGATCCGCGCATTCAATCTATTAAAAAAACGATCGAAGAAGTATTTGATATTGAAATAACCAACCATTCGCTGTATTTCTACGGAAACAGAAAAACCTCCAACAACTAACTTTATGGCAGTAGATTTACTACTAGGATTACAATGGGGCGACGAGGGAAAAGGGAAAATCGTCGATGTTCTTACCCAAAATTACGACATTATTGCACGCTTTCAGGGAGGACCTAACGCAGGTCATACATTGGAATTTGATGGTATTAAGCATGTTTTACATACCATTCCCAGCGGAATTTTTCATGAAAATGCCGTAAACTTAGTAGGAAATGGTGTTGTGATCGACCCAGTGATTTTCAAAAAGGAGTTGGACAATCTTAAAAAATTCGATTTAGATATTAAGAGCAAATTGCTCATCTCCCGTAAAGCGCATCTTATATTACCCACCCACCGACTTTTAGATGCGGCAAGTGAAGCTTCAAAAGGAAAAGCCAAAATTGGATCTACCTTAAAAGGCATTGGCCCAACTTATATGGACAAAACGGGTAGAAATGGAATTCGCGTAGGAGATACCGAATTGAGCAATTGGAAAGAAAAATATCGTGCCTTAGCCAATAAGCACGAAGCCATGATCGATTTCTATGCGGCCAAAATTGAGTACGATTTAAAAGAATTGGAAACCGAATTTTTCGCTGCGGTGGAAGTCCTGAAAGAACTCACCTTTATTGATAGTGAGGAATATTTACACCAAGCTCAGAAATCGGGCAAGAGTATTTTGGCAGAAGGTGCTCAAGGATCTTTATTGGATATCGATTTTGGAACCTATCCCTATGTGACATCTTCCAATACTACTGCTGCAGGAGCCTGCACCGGATTGGGTGTGGCTCCCGGAAAAATAAAGGAAGTCTTTGGAATATTTAAAGCATATGCTACTCGAGTAGGTAGCGGCCCCTTCCCTACCGAACTTTTCGATAATTACGGAGAGACCATGGGAAGAGTAGGAAATGAATTTGGTGCTACCACCGGAAGGCCAAGACGCTGTGGATGGCTAGATCTAGTGGCTTTAAGATACGCTGTTCAGGTAAATGGCGTCACGCAGCTCATGATGATGAAAGGCGACGTACTTAGCGGATTTGATAAGTTGAAAATCTGTACGGCCTATGAGTACAAGGGTAAAAAGATAAGTCACTTACCCTATAATATTGAAGCAGAGAATGTGAAACCAATTTATTCTGAAATGAAAGGTTGGAGAGAAGATCTTACCAAAATGAATTCGGTAGAACAATTCCCGACTGAATTAAACGATTATATCGAATTTCTGGAAAAAGAATTGGAAGTGCCTATCAAAATCGTTTCCGTAGGACCCGATAGAACGCAAACTATACACCGATAAATAACTTTTTGTTGGTATTTTCGTTAGTTGAACACAAGATGTAATAGTTGAAAATATCACAACTCATAACGGTTTTTCTTTTTTTCCTCGGAATGCAGGCCTTTGGGCAGGTAAAAGTCATCGATACCACTAAAACTACTAAAGTGTCTGTGAAGTCGGGTTACTTCGAAAAAAAACCTGAATTTCCTGAAGCCGTAATTTACACCAGAGACAATACCGGACAAGTTTATATCGTGCACGAAGGCGTGGAAATGTGGTGCGATCAGGCCTATGTTTATTTTAAGGATAATTTCGTAAAGGCCTACGGCAGTGTAAAAATTCAACAAGGGGATTCGGTGCGAATGAATAGCAAATATGCCGAATACAATGGAAATACCTCCTTCGCCTTCGCCAGTGGTGATGTGGTCCTCACCGAACCCAAAACTACCTTGCGCACAGACACCCTTTATTTCGATCGTATCAAACAACAGGCGTATTACCGAACGGGTGGAACCGTGCGAGATACTGCCAGCACACTCACCAGCCGAATTGGTCGGTACTATGCCGAAACAAAAAAATATCAGTTTCTTTCCAACGTAAAAATTGTGAATCCGAAGTATACGGTAAACTCTCCTCAATTGGATTTTTACTCTGAAAGTGGCGGAGCCTATCTCTATGGACCTTCCACCATCGACAGTGAAACCAGCGTGGTGTATTGCGAACGCGGTTATTACGACACCAGAGGTGATACAGGTTATTTCGTTAAAAACTCTAGGATCGATTATGAAAATAGGATCCTCTATGGTGACTCTATTTATTTTGACAGAAACCGAAGTTTCGCTTCTGCTACGAATAACATCACAGTTTTAGACACCATTAACCAAAGTATCATTCGAGGACATTATGCGGAAGTTTTTCGAGAAAAAGATTCAGTATTTATTACCAAAAGAGCTGTGGCTGTAACCCTTCAGGAACAGGATTCGGTCTATGTGCATGCCGATACGCTTCAGGTGACAGGCAAACCGGAGAAGCGAATCATTAAAGGTTTTTATGCCGCGCGTATGTTTAAGGAAGGAGCGAATTCCGAAGAACCCACCAGTGGAAAATGTGATTCCATTTATGTGAATCAGGAGATTGGGATTACCAAATTACTAAGGAATCCCGTTTTGTGGAGTGGAGAAAATCAAATGACCGGAGATACTATACATCTTCTCAACAACAAAGTAACCGAGGAGTTGGACACTTTAAAGGTATTCAATAATGCTTTTTTAATTCAGAAGGATAGTGCAGGTTATAATCAGGTGAAAGGGGAACGCCTTACTGGGCTATTCACGAATAACGAGTTGGACACTGTAAATATCGTTAAGAATACCGAAGTTATCTACTATTTCAGAAATGATAAAAATGAATTAGTTGGGATTGACAATACGTTGTCCAGTTCGATTCAACTGTATTTGGAGGAGCAAAAAATTGTGGGAATGCGCTTTATCAATAAAGTTCCCGGTAAAGTATATCCAGAAACCGAATTGCCCGAAAATGCCAGAATACTTCCCGGTTTTAAGTGGCGAGGCGACGAAAGACTCATGAGTAAAAGAGATCTTTTTAAGGGTAAACCGAAACCCGTATTACCAAAAATAAAAGGCCTACCATTGCCTGAAGACGAAGGAGAATTTTTTGACGATATTACCGATGAAGACATTGAGCTCCCCGAGGCCTCCAAATTAAAGATAGAAGACCTTCAAAATCGGGAAGAAGATCCGAAATTTAGAACTCTGGAAAGTGATTCCATAGAAAAGGTAAAAAAGGACGTCCCTATTGTAAAAGACAACTAGCCGAGTATCTTATGAAAAATGATTTCCTGAAATATCAGGCACAAACAACTCCGCACCCGCTAGGTATGGAGGTGTCGCATGCGAAAGGAAGTTATATCTACGACACCCAAGGAAATGCACATTTAGACTTTGTGGCCGGAGTTTCGGCCTGTACTTTGGGTCATTCACATCCTGCCATAGTTAAAGCCGTTGAGGAGCAGATGCAAAAGTATGCCCATGTCATGGTATATGGTGAATATGCACAAGGGCCGGCCATCGAACTCTGTAAATTATTGGCCAACCTACTTCCCCAACCCTTGGACACCACCTATTTGGTGAACAGCGGCACCGAAGCCATTGAAGGGGCGTTAAAATTGGCCCGCCGGGCAACAGGCAGAAAAGAAATATTTTATGCGCACCATGCTTATCATGGAAATACCATGGGCTCCTTGAGCGTGATGGGATTTGAGGAAAGGAAGAAACCTTTTGGACCATTGATACCGGAATGCTATCCAATCACTTTCAATTGCGAGACCTGCTTGGATCAAATCACATCGCATACAGCAGCAGTTATACTGGAGACCATTCAAGGAGGTGCCGGATTTATTTTTCCTGAAAATGATTATTTACAAAAAGTAAAAGCCAAATGTAAAGATGTTGGAGCCTTACTTATTTTGGATGAGATTCAGCCGGGCTTTGGAAGGACTGGAAAATTCTTCGGATTTGAACACTTTGGTGTCGTACCGGATATTTTGGTAATGGGCAAAGGCATGGGTGGCGGACTCCCAATTGGAGCATTCACCGCCTCACAAGAGTTAATGTCTCTGCTGAAGGACAATCCGAAATTAGGTCATATCACGACTTTTGGGGGAAATCCGGTGATTGCGGCCGCGGCTCTAGCCACAACAAAAGAATTGATAAGAGACGAGCTCATTTCAGCAACACTTCAGAAGGAAAAATTATTCAGATCGCAGTTAAATCATCCCCTCATCAAGGAAATAAGAGGCAAAGGACTTATGCTTGCGATTTTGTTGGAAACTCCCGAATTGACTTCGGAAGTAATAATGGAGTGTAAATCCCGCGGATTGATACTTTTTTGGTTGCTTTTTGAACCTCGCGCGATTCGAATTACTCCACCGCTTACTATTTCAGATGAGGAAATTAAAAAAGGCTGTGCCATTTTGACCGAAGTATTGGAGGAAAAGTCTTTCAAAAATAAGTGAGCTAAACTGCTGTTTTTCAATTAATTAACTTCTTAAAAGTCTGTTAATAAGCTTGTTAACAACAAAAAGGGCATGACTATTGAACCCTACAATACATTAGTATCTTTAATTAGAAGAAATAGTTAAACTTTGCGTATGCAATTAAGCCCTAACGAGCATAACAACTTCTCCCTTTCCCGTTTTGAATCCATGTTAAAGACTAATAATGTGTACTTTTTCGACTCCGAAGAGTTTGAAGAGATTATTCAGCATTACTTGGAAAACGGAAAGATAGCCCTTGCTAAGAAAGCAACGAAGCTCGGGCTGGAGCAACATCCTACCTCAACGAACTTAAAGTTATTTCAGGTAGAAATGTACATTTTCGAAAATCAGTTGGATACTGCCGAAGAACTTCTCGACGAATTATATGTTCTCGAACAATCCAATGAGGAGATCTACATCCAAAAAGCAAATATTTATTCCAGAAGAGACGAACACAAAAAGGCGATAGCTTTGCTCGAAAAAGCCCTAGAGATCACCAACGATCAAGCCGATGTGCTCTCCTTGCTTGGAATGGAGTATCTCTTTATGGAAGACTTTGAGAATGCCAAGTCCTATTTCATGAAATGTTTGGAGCAGGACGAAATGGACTACTCTGCCCTGTATAACATTATCTATTGCTTTGATTTCTTAGAACAACATGAGGCCGCCATAGATTATTTAAACGATTTCCTAAACAAAAATCCATATTGCGAAGTAGCCTGGCACCAGGTGGGTAAACAATACTTTGTGCTTAAGGAATACAAAAAAGCCTTGGCAGCTTTTGACTTTGCCATTATTAGTGACGACCAATTTATAGGAGCCTACCTTGAAAAAGGTAAAGTGCTTGAGAAGTTAAAGGAATACGAATTGGCCATTGAAAGTTATTCGATTACTTTGGGATTGGATGACCCAACCTCTTTTGCCTTGCTACGAATTGGTAAGTGCTATGAAAAATTGGGTGACAACGAGCTTGCACTTCAGTTTTATAATAAATGCGTGGAGGAAGATGCCCTGTTAGACAAAGGCTGGATTGCAATTACCGATTTCTATTTCAGAAAGAAAAATTACCAAAAGGCGCTTTACTACATAGAGAAAGCCATAAATATAGATACTGAAAACGTCTTGTATTGGAAGCGATATGCTAAAATAAACAAGCGATTAAACCTGTATGAAGAAGCCGAACACGGTTTTAGACGAAGCATCGAATTGGGTAATTACGAGATGGAAACCTGGTTGTCTCGTTGTGATATTCTAATCGCTTTGGGAGAGTACGACGCTGCCATCAATAATTTATTGCAAGCGGCCGAATTCTATCCCGAAAATGCCGAAATTGAGTATCGACTCGCAGGACTGTATTTTAAAATGTTAGAAGAGAATAAAGCCGAATTTCATTTGAAAAATGCAATGGATTTGGATATAGAGTTTTCTCTAATCATCGAGGAATTATTTCCAAGTGTTTTTAAGCGTCAAAGAGTGCAACAATTAATTAAAAATCACAAAAAGCCTTCGGTATAAATTGTGTATTTTTAGGCTCGATTATTTGACGCTAAAGCTCTATGCATTCCCGTAATTTTCTGCAATACCTTATAATTTCTTTAAAAGGGATCGCCATGGGCGCTGCCGATGCTGTACCCGGTGTTTCGGGTGGAACCATTGCCTTTATTTCCGGAATCTATGAAGAACTAGTCAACACAATTAGCTCTGTCAATTTATCATTGATAACCACACTTCGTAAAAAGGGTTTTTCGGCTTTTTGGAAACAACTTAACGGCTCATTTTTACTCGCTTTGCTTAGCGGGATACTTCTCAGTTTTGTGTCTTTTATGAGGTTAGCAAAATACCTCATCGAATATCACCCAGTGCTTATTTGGTCTTTTTTCTTCGGATTGATAGTTGCGAGCATCATTTATGTGGGCAAACAGATAAAAAAATGGCGGCCAGTCACTGTAATCGCCCTGATAGCCGGAACAGGAATCGCCTACTTTATCACTACCCTGGCCTCCTTGGGCAGCAATGAAAATTCCTTTTTTCTATTTTTTGCTGGCGCCATAGCAATTTGCGCCATGATACTTCCCGGAATATCAGGATCTTTTATATTGGTCATTTTAGGTGCTTATAAGACGCTTAGTGACGCAATTCATGATATTGACATCAAGAGATTGTTATTGTTCACCGGAGGAGCAGTAGTGGGTCTACTAAGTTTCAGCCGTTTGCTAAAATGGTTGTTTAAACATTACGAGAACACCACCTTGGCCTTGTTAACCGGTTTCATCGTGGGTTCTCTCAATAAGATTTGGCCATGGAAAGAAACAATCACAGTCTATTCAAAAGAATTAGGTGAAGTGGTTCCTTTTTCTGAAATATCTAAAATGGGAACTTTGTCGGTGTACCAACAACAAATCAAAAACTTTGATAGTTATAAAACGACAATCGAACAAAGTATTGGTCCGATGCGTTTTACTGAAATAAATTCAGGTATGGACGCCCAAGTATTTTATGCCATCGTGTTGGCTATTCTTGGATTCCTCACCATATTTGTATTGGAACGCTTCGCCAACTCAAAAAAGTTGTAATCATATGCATCACATTCGCAGTTTCGGAGATAGGGTATGGTTAGTCCTAAAGGGACTTGCCATGGGAGCTGCTAATAAGGTTCCCGGTGTTTCCGGAGGAATGGTTGCCTTTGTGATTGGCTTTTACGAAGAATTTATTTATTCCCTCCAGAAATTTAATGCCAAAGCATTCAAGCTATTTATTAACGGCCGATTCAAAAGTTTTTGGAACTATGTTAATGGTCGTTTTCTCGGTCTGCTCATCTTAGGAATGGTTATTAGTTATTTCAGTGTTTCCAAAGTGCTCGACTATTTTATCGTTCATTACGAACTGTATGTATGGAGTGCTTTTTTTGGGATGATCATTGGTTCTATCTATTATGTGGCCAAGGATTTTGGCGATTGGAATCGAAAATACCTTCTATATCTAATTTCCGGAATTGTCGCCGGTGTGAGTATCAGCTTTTTGGAACCCGCACAACAGAATAACAATTTGATATTTGTATTTTTCTGCGGAATCATTGGTGTGAGCGGCATGACTTTGCCGGGACTCTCGGGTTCTTTTATTCTCATACTGTTAGGAAACTATGTTTTATTGCTCGTGGATTCGGTAAATGCTTTATTCGACACTATTGCAGATATCGTTCAATGGGATTTCAGTTTTATACAGAATGCTGCCCGCATGGAATTATTAAAAGTTTTGGCGGTGTTTTCCTTAGGGTCACTCACCGGATTAG
>JABDKT010000068.1 GCA_013002065.1 Flavobacteriaceae bacterium | reverse complement strand
CCGTAGCCCATTTCTTTAGGGCATCCCAGGCATTTTGTTCACTAATTGAATGATAAGGATTGTTCGATTTGTCCTTTTTTCGAATGGCGGCTTTGGTCACTGTAGTAATCCATCGCATGGCAACCAGGATGTATAGACATTGAAGTTCCTCTGGAGTTGACCGGTAATGTGCTGTGTATCCTTTTAGAATGTCTAAGGCTGCTTCCAACGGATTAGCAACTTCCATAACAGCGTATGCGATTACAATTGCCACATCATTGATGGTTTGAGTAAAAACGGCGTCGCCAAAATCGATAAATCCGGTCACTTCTGGGTTGATAAGGTCTTTGGAAACCAGTATGTTATAATCGTTCAGGTCGTTGTGAACAACGCTTTTGGGCAGGTTTTGGTAGATGTTTTGTAGATTAGAAAATCGCTGCTGAAAAGTAATGATTAGCTCTTTTTCTTCCTCGGTAAATAACCCTAGATGATTTTTGGTCCAAAGTGATTGGGTTAAGTTCCAATCAAATTCACGGTGCATAAGGGGATGACTAAAATTTTGAAGATTGGAAGTGAGTAAGCCGGCTTTTTCGCCTAATATTTTCCGTAATATTGATGTTTTTGGTTGAATTCCCGCCCAAATTCTGCCGTTTACCCAACTCATTAATCGGAAATATCGAGTTGCTTTGCCCGAAGTGAAAGTTCCAATAAAATCTCCTTTGGTGGTGGGTATTGGTTTGGGCAATTCCAGGGCGATGTTTCTTTTTTCTAAAAATGTGAGAATCTCGGTTTGATAATTTAGTGGTGCGAGATCACTATTTTCTTCTGAAATTTTAAAAACGTATGGGTTCTTAAGTTTATCAATCAATCTAAAGTTTTCATCCTCATCACCGGGGAGGGAATCCACAGTAACATGGATGCCGTAAAATTGACTAATAATCTTTTTTACTTCGGAAATTGGAGTCATCCGTTAGAATTTACCCTAAAATTAATCACATAAAATTACCTGACCATCTATTTGCGATAAATTGTTATGTTCAAATTAACTTCCCAAACATACGATTCGCGAGGAGCCAGATTTTTAAGTCCTTCCTTAGTGTTGAAGGCATTGGCAATACAACTCATAGGTTCGATCGCAATAGAATTTCTACTAGGTGGTGTGTATAGCTGCAGGTAGGAATCATCGGGAACCAACATGTTAAGAGTGTATTCGGGAGATTCCAGAGTAATAGAACGAGAGACTAATTTGAAAGCATCATCCAATTCAATACTCTGTAAATTAAAACCCGAGATGTCTTCCTTTTTTATTTCTGAAGGTAGCATGCGATCATCCACCAAAACTTTTGAGTCGGCATCAAATTTTATGGTGCTATAATCTAAGCTGTTAACATTGAAGTAAGGATGCCAGCCTATGCCAAAAGGTAGGGTTTGGTTTCCGGTATTTTGCACCTCAATTGTCATTTTAAGACTGTCGTTGGAAAATTTGTAGGCTATTAAAAGTTTATATGGATAACTATAAAGAGTATTATCATTTATATATTGCAATATACAAGAATGAGAATCTAGTGTAATAATTTCAAATGCCTTATCGTATACCAAGCCGTGTATGGCGTTTTGATTCTCGGGTTCGTTTAATTCAAGTAGAATATTTTCCTTGTTAAAAGTAAAAGAGCCATTTTTCAGTCTATTCGGGAAAGGAAATAAAATTGACGAACAATACCTCTCAGCGTATTGTTTCAATCCAGATTTATCGATCGCTATGCCCTCTATAATTGTGAGTCCATCGATTGTGAATTCTTGCAAACTCGCTCCGAGGGCCGGAAAGACCTTCGCTTTTATCCTATCGCTTTGAAATTGGATATGCGCAAGCTTCGGATTTTCATGCGGAACGAATGTCGAATTCATAGTTGTCTAAAGTCCCAATTAACGGAAAACTAGAAACCAAGATACTATAAAATACTCTTCTGCTTTTTATAGAAGGCGTCTGCCTGCATTTGCATGAGTTCTCTAGCTTTCTTCCGCTTGTAGTCGTACAGTTCCTGCTCATCGGCGATGTCGGCATAAACACGATTGTTGAGGTCGCGATCGGTTGTAACCAAAACATCCCTTTGTGTTTTTAGTTGTGTCACCCAGGATGTAACGGCGCCTTCTTGTTCCGCTAACTTCAAATCATAGGCTCCTTTGGGAGACAACAATTTGGCAATAATAGGGGAAGTTTCGATTGCCAGAAATAGCAGGAAAATGAAGAAGGACGGTAACCAAGGTAGTTTATTTAAAGCATTAACTCGGGCCATAAGTCCGTCGAAACCGTCGATCACCGGTTGTGTATCGGCCACTTTGGTTTGATAATCACTTGACAGAGTTGCGATTTGGGCTTCATTGGCTTCAATTTTGGCATTATTACTCGATCTTAAATCTTGTAAGGCTACCAATTCGGCGTCGTGTTTTTCGCGTTTTTCTTTATACACAGGACCTTTACCAATAATTTCGGTTCCTTTTCGGCCTTCGGCTTCGGCTATATAAGTTTCATACAATTCGTTAACCGATGTTTCTTTATCAACTATCTCTTGTTTTAAAGTTTCATTTTCAGTAGTAAGGGCGTCAATCGCCGGAGTGAACTGCAATGCCAACTGATCTTTATTTTCTAAAGTCATGGTATTTTTTTCCTCCAATAAAACCTGATTGATCTCTTTCTCAAATATTTTCAATTCTAGCGGTTTGGCTATTACGATGGCAATGATCACCGCCAATACTATTCTTGGAGAGGCTTGCAATAATTCATCGAAAAAGCTGTCTCGCTTCTTAATGGTACTAACGATAAATCGATCTAAGTTAAAAATTAGTAATCCCCAGATAAATCCGAAGAAGATCGCTGTTGGCAATGCATCAAAGACAGTGTAAAGAGCAAAGGAGGCTGCTATTGTGGCCATGACGGCCGTAAAAAAAACGGTGGCGCCTATTCCGGCATATTTGGTTTGTTCGCCGGCTGAACATTCGTCCAAGATATCGGTATCTGCGCCGGAACAGAAAATAAAGAAACGCTGTAGCATAAGATTCAATTTTTTGATTGATAAAGTATTAGAACGTAGAATTGCGATAATTGTTACAAAAAAAAGCCCCTGAAAAGGAGCTTAACTTTAATTTGTGATTTAATTAGTTCTTAATTGTAATGCCTGCCTTTGTTATATCTACTCTGGGTGTGTTTCTATTTTTCTCCTGTACTGAAATGTTCAAACTTTTGTTTTGTTTGAGTATTTCAATGGCTCTGTCTGATGTTATCGAAGTTCCTTCGTAATAAAATTTCGCTCCTTTTTTTGCCAGCTCGATCAAGTGATCCATAGGGTTTGGTGGCGGCGGCGGCGGGGGAACCATTTCTGTATCGGGAGCCGGAGGAGGTGGAGGAGGTGGAACTAATTTATTACCTGGTTTAGGAGCATCTGTCACCGGAGGTGGTGGCGGGGGTGGCGGATAACATTCCGGAAAGGGTTCTGCTTTTGCCTTTTGGGCCGGAGTCATAAGTCGGTAGATGGTTTCTAGCCGCTTTAATTCTTTGAGTTTTATAACTCGCTCTTTTATATCGACTGCATTGTATTTTTTTGCGAGAGCGTTGTATTCTGAAATTTGCTTGGCGGTAGCCCCTTCCTGAATAGCGAGTTCATTCACATCTTTATAAATAGTTTCAAACGAACTGAAACTATAGAGCGCAAAGGCCAATAAAGGCAAGAGTAATAGAATCCGGAGATTTCTCGATTTTTGTGACGTTTTAGTCTTCATAACTGTAAATCGTTTTTTAATTGATGAATAATTGATTGAATTTGCCAATTGTGGCGACACGGCATTTGATGAGTATGCCAATAATATGTTCTGATATTCGCTGGTTTCCACACCTTTTTTTAGTACCGATGTGTCTGCCAAAAATTCATGGTTGAGTTTTACAGATCTTTTCAGTAAGTAAAGGAAAGGGTTGAACCAAAATATAACTTGTAAAAATTCTAAGAGCACCACATCCAAGGAGTGCAATTGTTTCGCATGGGCCCATTCATGCCAAAGGACTTCTTCCGGTATTTCATTGGCCTCATAACTTTCTTTGTTCAGAAAAACAAATTGGAAGAAGGTATGCGGAGTGACTTTAGGCCTGAGTAACACGTGAAAAATATGACGATCACGCAGTGTTGGATTCTTTTTAATTCTTGAAATTATTATAAAAAGATTCGCAGCGAATTTACTCCCGAAGAAAACAACACCCATAAGGTAAAGAGACCAGAAAATGATGGAGAAATAATTGAAGCTTTCTTCAATAACCGGGATTATGTTTCCATCTGTCGCGTTTACCACTGTTGGAATAATGGATTCCGTTTCTGCGTATTGAGTAAATGTAATTAAAGGGATTACTAAAGCCAGAATAACTGCTCCTAAAAGATAGTACCGTTTGAATATATGATTTGAGGTCTTTTCTAATACGTGTTTGTAAAAGAAAAAGAAAATCCCCAGACAGGCTACCGATTTGATAATATAAAGTTCCATGGTTATTTCTTTTTAATTTCTCGATCTATGATACTTTTTAAATCTTCCAATTCTTCTTTGGAAAGGTTGGTTTCTTGTGTAAAGAAAGAAGCAAACTGAGAGGCGCTGTCGTTGAAAAAATTCTTGATGAGTCCATTGACATGCCTTGAAAAATAATCCTTCTTTCTCACGAGGGGAAAGTATTCTCGGGATCGACCTTTCTGCTTATAATCGACAAATTTTTTATCCTGCATCCTTTTCAGAAGGGTGGCAATGGTCGTGGCAGCCGGCTTTGGATCTTCATAGGCTTCGATGAGATCTTTCATAAAAGCGCGTTTTTTCTTCCACAGTATTTGCATGAGTTGTTCTTCGGAATTGGATAAGGCCATAATTAATTGTTTGCTCTACAAATGTAGAATAAATATTT
>JABDKT010000081.1 GCA_013002065.1 Flavobacteriaceae bacterium | reverse complement strand
CTTTTAGACACTATCCAACCGCAATTCATAATCCTTAAACCGAGTTTTATCGGCGGCTTTCAAGGGAGTAACGAATGGATCGACTTTGCCGAACAAAGAGGTATTGGATGGTGGATAACCTCTGCCTTGGAAAGTAATGTAGGATTAAACGCAATTTCCCAGTTTACCTTTATAAAAAATAGTAAATTGCCTCAAGGATTGGGTACCGGCAGCTTATACGTAAATAATTTCCCTTCTCCCTTGGAAGTGGCCAACGGCACCCTATGTATAAATCCTAAATTAACATGGGATTTATCAAAAATTGATGTAACGTTTTGATGTTAAATTTATCTAATCGGCCAAAAATAACTTATGTACATTAGGCAAGCTTACAATTATCTTCACGACGCTTGGAGATATATCATCGGATTTGTAGTAATATTTATCGTATGGCAATTGGGATCCATTCCGTTGTTGATTGCCGCGATGATGAAAATATTCGCTGAAGGAGGGGATATGTCGGTGTTGGAAGAGGATCCTAATCAGCTTATGGCTGTCTTGGACTCAAATCTCACCGTCTTTTTAATGTTATTGTCCTTTGCGATTGGTCTTCTTGGGCTCTGGTTATGGGTAAAGTATATTCATAAACAACCTTTTGTTCCACTTACTACGTCCCGAAAGAAAATTGATTGGGGGCGTTTTGCCTTTGGCTTCGGTATAATAGCGGTAACTACCGCCGGAATGACCATCTTGGATTACAATAGTAATCCCGAAGATTACGTCGTGCAATTCGATATGGTGCCATTTCTTATACTTGCCGTGATCGCCATTATTATGATTCCGCTGCAAACTAGTTTTGAAGAATATTTGTTTCGCGGGTATTTGATGCAAGGGATAGGTGTACTTTCCAAGAACAAATGGTTTCCCTTAATTACTACCTCGGTGATCTTTGGGAGCCTGCATTTTTTTAATCCGGAAGTAGAAAAACTCGGTCCTATTATCATGATCTATTATATCGGTACCGGATTACTGTTAGGAATCATGACTTTGATGGACGAAGGAATGGAACTGGCTCTTGGTTTTCACGCTGGAAACAATTTAGTCGCCGCCTTATTAGTCACTGCCGATTGGACCGCATTTCAGACGAACTCGGTATTAAAAGACATTTCAGAACCCAGTGCCGGAATCGACGTTATTATTCCGGTGTTGGTCGTATATCCAATATTTCTAGCTATTATGGCTTGGCGATACAAATGGACGAATTGGGGCGAAAAGCTCTTCGGAAAAGTATCCCCACCTCCAGAACCCGAACCGGAAGAACAAACCAATAACTTATTATTGTAACTCAAGGATGCCAACCTCACCCAACATACATCCAAAATTCAAACTCAACGGACTTTCATATCCGGGAGCAGAGGAGTTGCTCAATTTTGCCGACGAATTAAAACATCAGGGAGCACCTTATGAGGTGAGTATGGCAAATTTTTTGGAAGAATGGTTAAATTTTGAGGAAACAGTAGTAGTAAATACCTCCGGATCAACGGGAGCACCCAAACCTATTACTCTTCGCAAGGAGCACATGGTTAACAGTGCAGAGGCAACTGGTGCTTATTTTAAGGCCGGAGACGGCACCAAAGCATTGTTATGTTTATCATCCAATTATATAGCAGGAAAGATGATGTTGGTTCGAGCCATGGTGCTGGGCTGGGATTTACATGTGGTGGCTCCTGAAAAAGATGCTTTGGTGGAATATGATAATCCGTACGACTTTGTTGCCATGGTTCCTTATCAACTAAAACATTCACTAAGCGCTTTAGATAAGGTTAAGAAAGTAATTGTAGGAGGAGGAGCGATTTCTTCGGCATTGGAAGAAAAGCTTCAGCAAAAGAAAACTGAAATTTTTGCGACTTATGGCATGACAGAAACTATTACGCACGTGGCAGTTCGAAGAATCAACGGATTCGCAAAAACGGATGTGTTTTCGGCTTTGCCTGGAGTAAAATTTGATATTGATCAAAGAGGCTGCCTGGTGATTAATGCACCTAAAATTTCAGAAGAAACGATTGTCACTAACGATTTGGTTGACTTACAATCGCCTGTTTCGTTTAAATGGTTAGGCAGATTTGATAATATCATTAATTCTGGTGGGATTAAAATAAATCCGACGGAAATTGAATTAAAATTATCTCCATTTATAAGTATTCCCTTTATAATCGCATCCGAAAAAGATGAAAATTTAGGGGAGAAGGTCATTCTCATTTTGGAGAAAAAAACAGAAGCTGAAACAGTAGAACTTTCGGATGCGCTTTCGCAATTGGACTCACATGAACGGCCCAAGAAAATTTATACACTGTCTCAATTCCCATATTCAGAAACCGGCAAGGTAAAACGTCTAGATATACTTCAAGTCTTAAAGAACCACCGCGAGAGCTAAGCTTCGTAATTACTTTAGCGTAGCATCTTTTATTTGTCGTATATTTGAGTAGCAAGGCAAACCTTGTAGAGCTCCCCGAATTTGTTAATTAAACTATACCATTATGCAGAATTGGTTAACAAAATGGGTGAACAAAATCTTTGTGATATGGTTACTTCTAACCATCGCCATCCTAATTAATAACAGTTTCTTTTATATCAATGAGTATATTTCTCATCCTCAGCATGGACAATTTGAGGAATTGGTATTTGTAAATATTTCTCAAATCATTGAGACGGAAGGAAAGATGACTCCCTATGTCTTGTTTTTTATCCTTGATGCATTCTGGGCACTTTCTTTAATTATACTCATTGCTATTGTGATTCGAAGTCTTACTGAGGACGTGTTGTTCGCCGTGATGGGTAAGAAATATAATCTCTATAACATTTACCTCACTTTTGCCATTTTCGGGTATATATGTGACCTGATTGAGGGATTGTTATACATACTGTTTGATCCTCTCGGATTGGTGATTATCTCCAAATTGAAGGTTTTATTTTACGCGGTTGCACTATTGTGTTTTGTGTATTGGTTACTTCAGAAATATCTGATTCCCAACCTCAAGGATTTCCTGCGATTTGTGGAAACTTCACTGCTAAGTTTAGTCTTTATTCTGTTGGTATATGGATTGGTTTCATTAATGCCACAAGGAGGAACCTTGGTCGTTGAGATGTTCAATTCTGGTGGTAATATTATCCTCTTCTTCGGACTGCTAACCTTTCTAACCATTATCATATCACACTATCCGGTATATGTTGATATATGGCGCTATGGGAATAATAAATGTGTCAAATTGGGCATGCCTAAAAAGCCTAAACCCATATTGGGATTTAATATAATCTACTATTATCCTGTGAAGAAGTTTCCGGAGGAAGAGCAGAAGTTCAATAGACCCTTAGTGAAGAAAATGCGGAGGAGCTTAGGCATCTTGCTCTATGTGGCCATCTTCAATATTTTCCTTGGAGTGGGAGGCAGGTTCTTCGAAGTAAACATTAATGCCACTGCAGTTTCTGTGGCCATTTTAGTGGTTACTTTGATTATCTATAATCGCTACGGAAAACGCTATGACAATTGGAAAGAGATTCTTTCGAATGGAGAATATACCGAAGAGGAGCAACGGAAGACAGTTCAATTAATTGTGAGGTATGTTCGCTTTTTTCCATGGTATTTTATGATATCCACAGTCTTTGTATTTATTACGGCCGCATTCGCACAAGCCGAATCCTTTGGATGGAGCAGAATCACATTAGTTTTAAGCCTAATTACACTTGGACTTCAAATGTTTTTGTATGTCTATTTTAAAATTTGCCGAACTTATTTTAAGTATGTTTTTTTCTATCCTAAAATGCAAGAGAACAAACCAGAGATGTTTCGGAAGAATACCAAAGA
>JABDKT010000017.1 GCA_013002065.1 Flavobacteriaceae bacterium | reverse complement strand
AAATTGTATCTAGAAGTAATTAAATAGAATTAATGAATAGAAAATATACCTACATCCTAATAGTAATTTTGGTTACAGCCGTACTTTTTTATGCTGAAAAATACCTGGATAGACAAAACGAACACTACCCAAAAACTGAAGAGCAAAACAGTAAGTCCAAGGACGGGGAATTCGATGATTCCTTTCTTCCACAGAGTACAACCGGAGTCGTAATTTCTCATAACTATTTTACCCTTTCCTATTCAGAAAAGCATGAACAAGCCGAATGGGTAGCCTATGAACTTACGAAAGCTCATTTGGCTAAAAATGATTTTGAACGGCCATACTTTATTCAGGATAGAGAGGTGCGTTCCGGTTCGGCCGACTGGCGGAATTATAAAAACTCGGGCTACGATCGGGGTCATTTAGTGCCGGCAGGGGACAGGCGTTTCGATTACAACGCTTACCATGAAACATTTCTCACGAGCAATATAAGTCCGCAGGACCATGACTTCAATGGAGGTATCTGGAATAGACTCGAGCAAAAAGTAAGGTTTTGGGCGAATAAGTATGACGGCGTGTACGTGGTGAGCGGTGGAATTTTGGAGGACGGCCTAAGGACCATTGGAGATGAGCGCGTATCGATTCCAAAAGAATTCTATAAAATCGTAGTTGATATTTCCGAAGAAAAACCAAAAGCTATCGCATTTATCATTCCGAATAAAAAAAGTAGTGAGTCCTTCTACGAATATGTGGTAACCATCGACCAAATTGAAAAGAAAACAGGCATCGATTTCTTCCCTCAACTAAGTGATAGGGTAGAGAAGAAGTTGGAGTCCACCATAAATTTAGATGTTTGGGGTAAACGTTAAGTGTGTAAATAATTGGCACCCTCCAATCTTACAAAGATGAGAAGAAGACTGTCTCAACGACTTCGCAATCATTTTTGTGCGTTAAAATTTACAAAAATGAATTGCTCGTCACCCCTTTTATGGTGTTTTGAATGAATTGAGAATCAGGTGTAGTAATAATTAGACCCATCCAACCTCACAAAGATAAACAGGAGAATGGTAAACCCCCATAAACTAGACCCGCCATAACTAAAGAACGGAAGGGGAATTCCAATGGTAGGAAGTAAACCTATCACCATCCCAATATTTACAAAAAAGTGTAAAAACAATATCGCTGCCACACTATAACCATAGACTCTGCTAAACTTCGATTTTTGCCTTTCGGCAAGGACCACAAGTCGAATTATAAGAGCCACAAATAAAGCAACAACAACCAAAGATCCCAAAAACCCCCATTCTTCTCCCACCGTACTAAAAATATAGTCGGTATGTTGTTCTGGGACGAAATTTCCCTTGGTTTGTGTTCCTTGTGTCCATCCTTTTCCAAGCCATCCGCCGCTTCCAATGGCAATCTCACTCTGGTTGGTATTATAACCAATTCCCTTGGCATCAATCTCTTTCCCTAGTACTATATTGAAACGATCGCGATGACGTTGCTCAAAAACATTGTTGAAAATATAGTTGACCGAGAATGAAAAAGCCACACAAGAGAGGACAATAAACAAGTATTTGAATCGGTTGGGTTTTCTTTTTCTATTCCGAAAGTAAAGTATAGCAGCCACTGCCAAAACTATGGCAATTACCCAGGCAACGCCCAAAGCTAGAGTTCCAATAAAAAGTGCAGCTGCGAAAAAACCGAGCAGTAGGTAAATAAAATGCATTCCCTCCCTGTACATAGTAAAAATAAAAGCGGAATATACCAAGGCGCTTCCCGGATCGGGTTGTGGAACTATTAAAATTGCCGGAATCACAATGATTAGGAAAGCTCCCAACTGATTTCGAAATGTGCGCATATTTGTTTGAATATCGCTAATATATTTCGCTAGTGCTAGGGCCGTAGCCGCTTTAGCAAATTCACTGGGTTGAAGTCTCATGCCGCCAAAAGCATACCAAGAAGTAGCTCCGGAGATCTCTTTTCCGAAGACAAATAAACCAAGCAAGGATACTACGGCTACTATGTAAATGACACTGGCAAAGCGTTCATAAAACTTGGAATCGATCGCCAGTATAAACGCAATAAGAACCACACTCAAAGCAATCCAAACCAACTGCTTAAAATAAACTTGATCAAAATCTACAAAGGCGGAGGAAATATCACTCAAAGAGGCCGAATAAATATTCACCCAACCAAAGAAAACCAGCAATGCAAATAGCAAAATGGTGATCCAATCAAATTTTACATAGCGTATTTGGGAATTCATCTATTGGTTGATTGTAAAGGGTTCTCCCGAATAGGGTTTGGCATACTCTTCTTCGAGACTGCCATTAAGCACGAATGCTTCCATGTCTTTACGCGTAATCTCACCTCGAATGTATTTCTCAATCATGAGTCCGGCGATTCGTCCCGCCCATCGTGAACCCCAATATCCGTTTTCAACAAAAACCGCGATGGCGATTTTCGGATTGTCTTTTGGAGCAAATGCTACGAAAACAGAGTGATCTGTTAGCTGCATTCGTTGTCCGTCGATTTTGATATAATTTTCGGCAGTACCGGTTTTACCACAAATTTCTATCCCAGGAATTTTAATGTAAGAGGCCGTCCCGTAATTATAAACATCATACATTCCTTGCACTACAGGTTCAAAATGTTCGGGATCGATCGTAGTAGTAAATTTTTCCTTGTATTTACCGGGTATGGTATCGACTCCCACAATGTTTTTAATAATATGAGGTTTGTAATACCAGCCTCTATTGGCAATGGCAGCCGTAAAATTAACCATTTGCATGGGTGTCATTAAAACCTCTCCCTGCCCAATAGCATTCGAAATGGTGGCAGGAGTGTACCAGTTGTATTTGGGATATTGGTAGTAACGATTGTAATAATCGGAATTGGGAATCAAACCCCTTTTTCCCACCGGCAAGTCATAACCGAGATAATTTCCAAGTCCGAAACTGCTCAAATGTTTTTTCCAATTGTCAATTCCTTCTTGGGCAGTAGGATAATTGTCGATGGTTCTTCGGTACACGGTGGCAAAATAACTGTTGCACGAATTTGCGATTCCGCCAATCATTGAGAGCGGACTTTTATGATAGTGGCAACCCAGAGGTTTCGAACCGCCGTAATTATAGCCACCCCGACAGGAAATTTTTTCATCCAAATCTATCACTCCTTCTTGGAGGCCAATGAGAGCTGTCAAGGCTTTAAAAGGTGATCCCGGCGGATATTCACCCTGCAGCACCCGGTCGAATAAAGGCTTGGCAATGGTGTCGTAATACAATTTGGTGAAGTTCTTGGAGCGTTTTCGCCCCACAAGTAAGGCGGGATCGTAATTAGGAGCTGCGACCAAGGCCAAAATCTCTCCGGTCGCCGGTTCCAAAGCCACAATTCCTCCCCGTTTGTTCACCATAAGGTCTTCACCATATTGCTGAAGTGCACCATCAATAGTTAAAACAATGTCCTTTCCTCTCACAGGAAGGGTGTCGTACTTGCCGTTTTCATAAGGGCCAATAACTCTGTTAAATCGGTCCTTCTGAAATCTTTTCACTCCTTTTATTCCACGTAATAATTCTTCGTATTGTTTTTCAACACCACCCGTACCTATGAGTTCTCCCATTTGATAGTAGGGATTCTTTTTTATGATGGCTTCATTAACTTCGGAAATGTAACCAAGCACATTAGCCGAGTGATTTACCTGATAATCTCGTAAGGACCTTTTCTCTATGTAAAAGCCCTCGTATTTGTACATTTTTTCTGAAAGGGATGCGTATTCCGATTTGGTAAGCTGCGGTATCACAGGAGAAGGCAAGCGAGGGGAATAGTTGGTCGCCTTGGCAAGGCGCTTTTTAAATTCTTCCGGAGTGATATTCAGTAATTCACAAAATTCCAAAGTGTCTAAAGTTTTCACATCCTTCGGAATGACCATAACGTCATAACTCGGCTGATTTGAAACCAATAATTCCCCATTTCGGTCGAAGAGATAGCCGCGCTGCGGATAATCATATTCCACCCTTACCGCATTGTTTTCGGAGAGTGCTTGAAAGGAATCATCATAAATTTGGAGATAGAATAGCCGGCCGGCAAACACAACGCCAGTCACCAATACTACAAACAGAAGTAATAATTTTCTCATTTACTTTTTCGGCTAAATACAATCACCGTACAAACCATTAAAATTACCGAAAGTATTCCTGAAAATAACGTAGATTTTAGAATTAAAATTATGCGATCCAGATTAAAAATTTCAAGTGAGAAAAGTAGTAAATGATGGAAGAATACCATTAGGATGATATACACAATTTGTTTAGACAATGGAGCTGTACTAATCTTTAAAGTATTGAGTTGATAACTCACGCCGAAAGAAGATCTCAGAATGACGGGTCTTAACCAAGCGATAAAGACAGAGGCCGCGGCATGAACGCCTCCGGAGTCCCCGAACATATCGATAGTTAAACCTAAGACAAAGCCTAACAAAATTAGTAGGCTTTTGCTGCCGTTTAAGGGAAAAACCAAAATAAAAAGTGGGTAGAGGTAAGGGTTGATATATCCCCACAAGTTCATATGGTTCAACAAAATTACCTGAACCAACACCAGCACGACAAACCGGACGCTATTTACGAGAATTTCATTGTTCTTCATTCTCTACTTGAGTTTCCAATTCTTTAATTTCAGGGGCCTTTTTATTCTTCACGGCATATACATGTTTCAAACTGGTCATGTCTGAAAACAATTCGACATTGATATCGTAATAGTCTTCATCGGGATCACGTTGAAAATCTCTCACTTTCCCAATAGGTATTCCCTCCGGGAAAATAGTCGATTTTCCATCGGTTACTATGGTGTCTCCTAAGGCAACGGGAGCAATTCTAGGAATTTCGGTAAGTTGAACAATGTTGGGAGCTTTGGTATCCCAAATTAGAGTTCCAAAATGATTTGATTTCTTAAATTTCGCAACGACTTGACTGTTGGTATTTAAAACCGATTGTACCGAAGCATAATTATTGGACACGCTGTGAATAATTCCAACGATTCCTTCTGAAGAAATTACACCCATATCTACTTTTAAACTGTCACTCGATCCTTTATTCAGCGTTATGTGATTCTTGGTTTTCGAGAAATTGTTGTTGATCACCTGTGCATCGTAAATTTCGTATTTACTGAAGTAATGTGTGCTGTCGATACTAACAGAATCAATTTTTGAATTGAGCAACAAGGCTCTTAACTGCTCATTTTCCTGAGCAAGAACTTCATTTTGTTTCCGAAGGTCAAAATAATCGGTAATATCACTTTTTATAGAATAAATTCCTCCAGAAAAGAAGTTGGCAGAATTTACAAATTTGCTTTTGTGGTAAGAATGTGAGTTAACCGTAAGGGTGATTGAAATTAGGAACAATAAGGCGAACAACAGGAAATTTTTATTCCGAATGAAGAAGAAGATAATCTGCTGCATGGCCTGTTATTTCTTATTTAATCAATACACTTTTGTACTTGTTGAGGTTTTTTAGACAAATTCCGGTTCCACGAACTACAGCACGTAATGGATCTTCCGCGATATAGACTGGTAAATCGGTTTTTTGAGACAATCGTTTATCGAGCCCGCGCAACATCGATCCACCACCCGCAAGATAAATTCCGGTATTGTAGATATCGGCTGCAAGTTCCGGTGGAGTTTGAGACAGGGTCTCCATCACCGCATCCTCTATACGAAGAATAGACTTATCCAAGGCTTTTGCAATCTCGCGATAAGAGGTTTGAATCTGCTTAGGTTTTCCTGTGAGAAGATCTCGACCTTGAACGGCCATTTCATCTGGTGGAAGTTCTAAATCTTCGGTGGCAGCTCCAATTTGGATTTTAATTTTTTCAGCAGTACGCTCTCCAATATAGAGGTTATGCTGAGTGCGCATATAGTAGATAATATCGTTGGTGAAAACATCTCCTGCAATCTTAACCGATTTGTCACAAACGATTCCTCCCAAGGCAATCACCGCAATCTCTGTCGTTCCGCCTCCAATATCAACCACCATATTTCCTTTGGGTTGCATGATGTCCACTCCAATACCAATGGCCGCAGCCATAGGTTCATGAATCAAATACACTTCTTTTCCATTTACACGTTCGGCACTTTCTTTTACCGCTCGCATTTCCACTTCCGTAATTCCACTGGGAATACAAATTACCATTCGTAAAGAAGGGGTAAGGATTCTCTTTTTTAAGGCCGGTATGTCTTTGATGAACATGTTGATCATCTTTTCACTAGCGTCGAAATCGGCGATCACTCCGTCCTTCAAAGGACGAATAGTTTTTATATTTTCATGGGTTTTTCCCTGCATTCTGGCCGCTTCTCTACCTACAGCAATAATTTTGCCTGTGGTGCGATCGCGGGCGACAATGGACGGGGCATCCACTACTACTTTGTCATTATGAATAATTAGCGTATTGGCCGTTCCAAGGTCAATAGCTATTTCTTCAGTTAGGAAATCAAAAAATCCCATAAGTGGTTTAAATATTGATAATTATACAGTTGCTTATTTACAATTCCTACAAATGTAACAAAATTTAGTGCTTAAAATGACGTACCCCTGTAAATACCATAGCTAAGTCGTTTTCGTTGCAGTAATTTATGCTCAATTCGTCCTTAATCGACCCTCCCGGTTGAATCACAGCCGTAATTCCTGCATTATCGGCGATTTCAACACAGTCCGGAAAAGGGAAAAAGGCATCACTCGCCATTACGGCACCTTGCAAGTCGAAATTAAACGATTTCGCTTTGTCGATGGCCTGGCGCAAAGCGTCAACTCTGGATGTTTGTCCGGTGCCGCTTGCACATAGCTGTTTTCCTTTCGCTAAGACTATGGTATTCGATTTTGTGTGTTTACACACCTTAGAAGCAAATAACAAATCTTCTAACTCACTTTGTGAGGGTTTATTGTTGGTCGCAGTCGTTAAATTTTCTTCAGCATCTGTGATGAAATCCCTATCCTGCACCAAAGCTCCATTTAGGCAGCTTCGAGTTATGGTAGCGGGAAGTTCGTGTAGTTTTTGAATAAGTAAAATTCGATTCTTTTTTCCTTTTAGTATTTCCAAGGCTTCCGAAGAAAAGGAAGGTGCTATTACCACCTCACAAAATAATTTGTGAATCTCCTGGGCTGTGGGTTTATCTATTTCAGTATTACTAATTAAAATTCCACCGAAAGCCGAAACCGGATCACCTGCAAGGGCATCAACATAAGCCTGATGTACGGTTTCTCGCTGGGCAATTCCGCAGGCATTGTTGTGCTTTAGAATAGCAAATGTAGGCGAATCACCCTTGAATTCGTTCATTAAATTGACAGCGGCATCCACATCGAGAAGGTTGTTGTAACTCAATTCCTTGCCGTGCAGCTTATCGAACATGGAGTCAAACTCTCCGAAGAAAAACCCTCTTTGGTGCGGGTTCTCGCCGTAGCGCAATACCTTCCCTTTTGTTTCACTGAATTTTAAAGACGCAATACTGTGATCGCTATTGAAATAATTAAATATGGCCGTGTCGTAATGGGACGAAATATTGAAAGATTTAGCCGCAAAATGTTTGCGTTGCTCCATAGTGGTGCTTCCATTTCCTTCGGAAATGATCTGCAACACTTCATTGTAATCCTCCATGGAAGATACACAAAGGGTATCCTTAAAATTCTTAGCGGCGGCTCTTATTAAAGAAATTCCTCCAATGTCTATTTTCTCGATGATGTCCTGTTCGCTCGCTCCTGAAGCTACCGTATTTTCGAAAGGATACAAGTCCACGATCACTAAATCCAATTGCGGAATTTCATATTGCTGCATTTCGGCCACATCTCCTTCATGCTCTTGACGATTAAGAATTCCACCAAATACTTTTGGGTGTAGCGTTTTTACTCGTCCTCCTAAAATGGAAGGGTAATCGGTTACACTTTCAACTGGAACGACGTTGATATTTAAATCTTTGATAAATTTTTCGGTACCGCCGGTAGAGTAAATAGTAACACCTAATTCATCTAATTTTTTCACAATGGGAGCCAAGCCATCTTTATGAAAAACAGAGATGAGCGCCGAGGAGATTTTTTTCGTTGACATGGAATAGTTTCTTGCAGGATTTTAAAGAGCCAAAAATACACATTTACAAAGGATTTTTGTAACATAAGTAAGCAGAAAAAGACATATCTTTATTAACTGATAATTCACAATTATTCTTGCATGGTTGTATATCTTCGGGTATTAAGAGAAAGTTTCTTTTTTGCTATAAATGCACTTCGAAATAACAAGTTACGCACCTTCCTATCACTACTGGGCGTAACCATTGGTATTTTCTCCATCATTGCCGTTTTGGCGTCTGTGGATTCACTGAAAAAAGAAATCGAAGGAAGTATTAGCGGATTGGACAATTCCACCATTTATTTGGGAAATTTTTCATTTGGCCCTACCGAAGTCCCTCAATGGAAGTGGGAGCAATTTCCGGTCGCGACTTACGACGAATATCAATTTCTGAAACGAAACATGCCCGACGTAGAAGCTATTTCTTATACATTGAACGTGGGTAATGAAACCATAAAGTATGAGGACAAATCGGTCGAAAATGTAAATATTGGCGCCGTCACACATGAATACTACGACATTGAAGATTTGAAGTTGGAAGAGGGTCGTTTTTATAATGAGCTCGAATCCAATAACGGAAGTAATGTGATTGTGTTGGGACATGAGATTGCTAATTCACTTTTTGGTACTTCGGAAATGGCTATTGGAAAAAAAGTTCGGATGTACGGACAAAAGTTTTCAGTAATCGGAGTTTTACAAAAAGAGGGTTTTGCTTTAGGAGATTCCAAAGATCAGGCGGTTTTCCTGCCGGTGAATATTATTAGAAGAATGTTCGGTGGAAACAACAGGTCTCTATTTCCATTCATAATAATCAAACCTGAAAAAGGAGTGGACAACGACGAATTTATCGCCATGCTTACCCAGAAGATGCGAATTCGAAGAGGACTTAAAGCCGAAGAGATTGACGACTTCTTTATCAATCAGTTGCAAGGCTTCACCGATGCGATTAATAACATAACCGGAACTTTAAATGGGGTCGGATTTATGATTAGCGTATTCTCATTGCTGGTGGGAGGATTCGGTATCGCAAATATTATGTTTGTAAGCGTAAAAGAAAGAACCAACCTAATCGGAATTCAAAAATCATTGGGAGCCAAGAACCGATTTATCTTACTTCAGTTTCTTTTTGAAGCTATGATTCTTGCTGTGATTGGAGGGCTTATCGGTCTCATATTTGTTTTCTTTGGATCTTTGATAGCCTCTTCCTTTACGGGTGATTTCAATTTTGTGCTGTCCCCGTTCAACATTTTTGTAGGGACGTTAATTTCGGCTATTATCGGATTAATTTCAGGAATTGTTCCGGCTGTTTCAGCAGCGCGTTTAAATCCGGTGGACGCGATTAGGACTGGGATGTAATCAAGTACTGGAATTATAATATTTCAGCAACACGCTCATTTACCCATTCTAAAAATTGCTCATCCTCTTCGGTAAACGGATTGGCAGTATGCGAATCGATATCAATCTGACCAATATTTTTCCCATCCTTGAATAAAGGAATTACAATTTCGGCTTTTACATGAATGCTGCAAGCGATATAATTATCCTGCGCCTTCACATCGGGAACAACGAAATTTGCATTGCTTTCGGCAACTTGTCCGCAAATCCCTTTTCCGAAGGGAATCACAGTATGATCTGTAGGTTCACCGGCGAAAGCCCTTAAATGCAGGGTGCGTTCAGATTCATGAGCGAAATAGAACCCCACCCAGTCGTAAGCCTGCAAGTTGGTTTGCAATAACTCACAAACCGCTGTAAGCCGTTCGTTAGTGCTTAAATATTTAGATTTTAAGGTATTCTCAATTCGAGGTTTTAAAGCTTCAAAGTTCACGCTTGTCAATTTTAAAGTAAAGGTATTTTAAAAAGCAGCTAACTGCCAAAATCTATTTCTATATTTTTGTTAAAAACAAACCCAATTGAAGGCACTGCTTCAAAAGTATCGATCGGTTATTCGTTTTGTCGTTCTCTTTCTGGGAACTTACCTCGTACTTACTCTAATTTATTCATTGTATTTATCGCTTTCGAAAGGAGGTGCTTATCCGCCCGATTTTATTACCAACTTGGTAGCAAAGCAAAGCAGTAGCTTGCTGAACGGGTTCGGAGTCGCTGCCAATGTAGTGCCTCACGAGACCCAACCCACCATGAAATTGTTCGTGGAGGGTCAATATCTGGCCCGAATTATCGAGGGATGTAATGCGGTGAGCATCATCATTTTGTTTATTTCCTTCATTATTTCCTTCGCTGAAAAGTGGAAAAAAACATTGTTGTTCATATTTGCTGGTGCTGCCTTAATTTATGGGGTAAACATCATTCGCATAAGCGTGCTCTCGGTGGCCTTGTACCATTATCCTGAACAAGAGTCGCTTCTCCATGGTATTGTTTTTCCCGGAATTATCTACGGAATGGTTTTCTTGTTATGGATGTTCTGGGTGAGAAGTTTGTCTATTAAAGCAAAGGAGCAGAATGAATAGAGCCGTTAAAATAATATTTGTTTTGTTTTTATTCGGAATATTGATTCTGATACGAGGCTTCGAATCCAATCTTTTTTACG
>JABDKT010000015.1 GCA_013002065.1 Flavobacteriaceae bacterium | reverse complement strand
CTAAAACATTGTTTCGTGGAAGAATGCCTAATGTATTTCGATGCGACAAACGTAACACGATCCATGGTGAGCAGAATGTTTTCGAAAGGAACGGTTCCAGTATTAGATCCACTATGCATTGAGGATTTACAGGCTAAAGGGGGATTGTAGTAAAAGTCGAAAACCAAAAGTCCAAAGAAACTGTCCCCTCGAGGGCAGTCGAGAGGTCTCAAAAGCACCCACCATTTGTATGTAGGGTCGAAAGTCGGTCCACCTTCGTTACAACTTCGGTGGATGAAAAGCCGGAAGTAAGAAGATGCTGTCACTTCGAGTGTCCTCCGAAATTTTAATGAAGGAGGATGTATCGAGAAACCCTTCCTAGTTATTGCTGTTCGAAGACCTTCTCCCCATTGATAAAAGTTGCGATCACCTTGGTATTCGGAATATCTTTTTCCTCACAGGTCATTAAATTGGTGTCCAATACCACGAAATCGGCGAACTTTCCTTTTTCCAAACTACCCTTTTCATTTTCTTCAAAATTGGAATAGGCGGCCCAAATGGTCATTCCTTTTATGGCCTCTTCGCGGGACAGTGCTTCCTCCATTCGGAATCCATCTTCCGGGAAATTTTGAAGATCTTTTCTGGCGACGGCCGCGTAAAAGGTGTGCATCGGATTCACCTTTTCGACCGGGAAATCGGTACCCAAAGCTACCAGTCCTGCTTTATCTAACAGCGTTTTATAAGCATAAGCTCCTTTGATTCGCTCAAATCCCACTCTATCTTCGGCCCAGTACATATCGCTGGTTGCGTGTGTAGGTTGCACCGAAGGAATAATGTTATTGGAAAAATAATCGAAATCGGAGATGGATACTACCTGAGCGTGTTCCACTTTCCAACGAGCATCTGTTTTGTCTCTTAAAGCTTCGGAATAGGCTCGTAAAACCGCCACATTGGCTGAATCTCCGATAGCATGCGTATTCATTTGATAACCAGCTTCTTCAATTCGTTTCGCCAAATTCATTAACTCACTTTGAGGCGTAATCATCGCACCGAAATGCCCGTCCTTATCAGTGTAGGGTTCTTTTAAAGCGGCTCCTCTTGAGCCTAGTGCTCCGTCCGCGTATACTTTCACAGACCTTACATTAAGCCTTTCTGTTTTTATCTTACCCTTAGTTAAGAAATGATCGAGGTTTTCTTCATTGTTGGCGACCATGGCATAGACCCGAAGTTGTAAATCTCCATCATTATGCATTTTACCAATGAGTTCAATGATGTCTTTGTTTAGGCCCGCATCGTTGATGGTGGTAAGTCCGAGAGACAAACATTCCTCCTGTGCATCTTTTAATGCTGAAATATTATATTCCTCATTGGGTTTAGGCACAATATCTCGGATAAGTTTCATTGGGGTATCCACTAAAATTCCAGAGGGCTCTCCTCTATTATTTAGCACCACTTCTCCACCATCCATTTTTGTTTCTGAAGTAATTCCGGCCAACTCCAAAGCCTTGCTGTTGGCCCAGATTGCGTGACCGTCAATTCGGGTTAGGGCTACAGGTGTATCGGGAAAAAGAGAGTCTAGGGTTTCTTTTACCGGAAATTCTTTCACCTCCCAATCGTTCTGATCCCAGCCTCTACCTAAGAGAAATGTTGAATTCTTTTCATTCTGAAAACTAACTAACCGCTCTAATATTTCAGCAATACTAACGGTTCCCATCAATTCCACTTGCTGTTTGCTTACGCCCAAATTGTACAAATGAGCGTGGGCATCAATAAGCCCCGGGAAAATCGTGTTTCCTTTTGCGTCATAGGTTTGCTTCGGATTGTATTTATTCTGAAGATCGGTTAGACTTCCAACCTCGGCAATTTTACCGTCATTCACTACGAATGCTTCCGCTGTGCCGAAATTATCATCGACGGTATAAATGATGGCATTAGACACTAATAAGTCGGCATCGATTTTTTCCGAAGCACAAGAGAATAAAATGATGAATGAGATAAAGGGAAGAAATAATTTCATGAATTATCAATTTTTAAAAAACGTAGGTTTAAAAAGAATAGCCATCCTAAAATAACCGCGAAAGAGATTTTCTGTAGTAACGGCAGCCAATACACAAATTCTCGAGAGTAGTAGCTGTAATTATTAAATCCGATGAGCAGCATACAGATCACAGCCACTACTGTAAACCAACGAAGTTTGTGTTTAATAACCCCATAAATGATTCCAATGAGCGCGAATAAACCTAAAATACTCGCCACGGCGATCATAGAATTGTGCAACGGACTCGCCACCAAAACGGCCGCTATCATTGAGCCTATTCCAAAGATTACGATTAATCGGTTCCAAAAGGGTGAGATGTAAAAGTACTTTGGAAATTTATAGAAGAAAACAGAAAGGCTAACGCACAACATAATCATGGCAGCCAAGGCATAGGGTTGCGCCGGATTGCTTTCACCGTTATAGGCTTCTGTTTCCATGAGGTCGCACCAGTAATTCTGAAACCAAGAGAATCCCACTGTAGTGGAATCAATCTGTGTCCCTCCTGGATAAAGAGTTGATGAGAAAAAGTAAATTCCGAAGAAAACCAATATCCCAATAGCCGGAAAAATTTTTTTCATAAATAGAGAATACTACCAATCGAATTTGTAGGTCGCTCCCAGCAACCCTTGAATTCCCTGTACTGGAAAATTCAACCACTTTTGATAATTATCGCCTAACAAGTTACTACCTTTTGCGAAAATGGAGAGTCTTTCGTTTACTTTATAACCCAAATGAACATTGGCGTCAAGGTAAGAGTCGAGGGTTACCGTTTGCTCAAAGGGATCGATTAAAATTCCTCCTTGAAGGGAGCTAAAGAAATCGTTTCTCTCACCTACGTAGAATAAAGAAACTCCTCCATAGACCTTTTCAGTAATATCAAAATTCGAAAATACAGTCGCTGTAATTTCAGGAAGGTTCCAGGCATCACCAACGGCGGAATCTACACTATAACTATTCAAGTTGGCATTTACACCCAGTGAAAAAGTGTTCGACACTTCTACTTTTAATTCTCCGAAAATGTTCAGGGTATTTACATCGTCGTAAGCAACCATAAACGAATTACCATATTCATATCCTTCTAAATTGGGCAGTCTTCCTTTAAACGGATTGATTTGATACAGCGCCTTGTTTTCTTCAATTTTATAGGAGGCTCTAAGATTATAGCCCAAAGAATTAGATAACTTCCCTTTAATTCCCCCGAACACATCAAACATCTCATTGGTGGGAATCACCATCAAAGTAGGAGAGACAAAGGGATTTTCGGAGCGAAAGTTATGATAGGTGTTTTGTCGTAGTCCGCCATCGGCTCCTCCATAAGCGATTAATATTTCGTCCACTAATCGGTAAGAAACATTGATTCTTGGGTAAATGTAGAATTTTGAACTGCTATTTTCGGTATCGAGTCCCAATACTCCTGCTACTCCAAGCGACAATGTAAGATCTTTATTCACTAACACTAAGGAAGGTGATATTTCGGTATTTAAGTAACCATAATTTATCTCAGAATTATTTAAATAATCACGGTCGAACTTGCCGTTTAAATAATCTAATGTCCCGCTTATCTTGAGGTTGAAATCGGACAAGGGGAAAAGAAATATGGGTTGTGCGTTAAAGTTTATTTCCGAAGAAGAAAATCTGTCTCCCGAAAATCGCAACTCTCCCCTAATACCTTCAAAAATGCTTTCGTTTACAGCGAGATCACCTCCCACATAGGCACTAAAATAAGATTGTTTAGGATCGATACCTGCGATTTCTTCGGCATTGAAGGCATTTACGAATTCGTTAGTTCCGTACCAATGAAAAATTTGATGTTCGAATCCGCCCGTAACTTCAAAGGACAAGTCTTTTTGCCGACTCGTATAATTACCATCCAATTGAGTGTCGTAATACTTATTCTCTAAAATTACGCCATCTATATCCCCTTGAGATGAATTATGCCGGAAGAAGAATCCGGCGTTGTCGGTTCGGCTTATTTGAAAATTACTGAACAATTCGGCCAATGCAGTGGTATAGTTTCCGAATCCTAAGGTGGCATAACTATCGTATAATTTAATTGGTTCCGTCTTTTCCACTGTTGCCGCTTTTCCTTTTGCCGGCGTAAAAGTGGAGGCCACAGGCACGGAAAATATATTGTACTGAACTTTCTTTTTAGCGGTCGTTATGGAATCGTTCAAAGTAGGGGTTTCCTTAATTTTAAAAGCATCCGAAATTGTGGGCGTGTAGGGTTTCACAATGTTCACCACCTCTGTTCCCAAATCTTCTTCCTCTTGAGCGATGAGAGAAGAAATTGAAAGCAGAACAACGCCCAAAAGTAAAATTGGCGATTTAAAATAATTCAATGCAGCAAATAAAGCCATAGGATTGATAGGGTTAAGATTGATGGGTGAATTAGTTTTGGTCAATTTCTATTGAAGAATTGGTTTTCGACTCAGCATTTTTGATAAGCGAGAGTTCGGACTTTGCCTCTTCCACTACATCGGGATAATCGGTGAAATTATTAATCACACTCTCTAAAATATAGGTAGCCTGAAATGCATCGCCCAAGGCATAAAAGTTTTTGGCCATTAACACCAATCCTTTAGCTCCATATAATTTATATCCGGAATAATCTTTCGCCAACAACTGTACCGACGCATTCGAACCTTCAAAGTTTTGCTCCTTGTTCTTAAAATAAGCGTCATAATACAATGCTTCGGCGGCCAACTTGCCGGTCGCTATTTTTAAAACTTCGGCATAGGCAATTTTTGCACTGTTTTCGTCCCCGGTTTTCATGGCAGAGCGAGCCACAATAATTTGAGCATCACTTTTTATGTTGTTGTCAATTTTGGAATTGGCCAATACTTTTTCAGCATACTTAAAGGCATTGGAATAATCACTTAATTCGTAATAAGCCTTCATGCTGTTGGTTTGTGCAAAGATGATATTCTGCGGAAAATCGGCTTCAGTTTCCAAACGCAGTAAGTAAGGCAAGGCGGCTTTATAGTTGTTTTGTGTGAGGTATAATTCTGAAATGCGCGCCAACGACTGTTCGGTGAACTCGCTTCGCTCACGATCTACCACATAAGCGTACTTTGATATGGCTTTTTCCGAAGCATCTTCAGCAAAATACATTTGAGCCAAATAGAAATGAGCTTTTAAAGCATGCTTACCGTTGGGAAAATCGTTTAAATAACTCTCAAATCTCGTAATAGCCTGCTTCGTTTTGTTCTCCAGGTAGGGACGTTCGGCTGCCTGATAACTGGCGTCGTCCAATTCGGAGTTTTCAACCTCCACAAAGTCTAAAGTGTTTACCCAATCGGCATATTCGTTCACCCTTCCTTCATCAATGTAGATGATTTTGGCCGTTGCTACGGCTTGCAATGCTTCTTCTGAACCGGGATAATCTCCCGCCACTTTTTTGAATAGGGATAGTGCTTCATTGCTCCTGCCGGTATTGTCAAGGATAAGCGCCTTTTTCAATAAACTTTTAGACACATAACTGCTACCCGGCAGCTCCGAAATTAACTGATCGTAAGCCGCGATGGCTTCACTTGTCTTGTCTCTTGAAACATACGTATTTCCCAACTCATACAAGGCATCATCTCTATAAAACGATTTGGGATACGCTCTTCCAAATTTCTTCAACTCCTCCAATTTTTTATCGTTTCGGTCTACAAATCCGTAACTAATCGCCTTTTGAAAAGCCGCATAATCTTTATTTGGGGAATTTCCTTCAATCGCCTTGTTGTAATTCTCCATGGCAGGCCAATAGGCACTGCTTACAAAATGACTATCCCCCAAACGCAGGTAAGCATCATTTCTGCGGGCGGCATCCGAGGTGGATGATTCAAGGAATATCGTGTAATTGCTTATAGCTTCCGAATAATTCTTTAAGTTGAAATAATTATAAGCCAAGTTATACCTGCTATTTTCATACTCGGGAGTTTTGGAGGCTTCGGGTAATTGCAAAAATTGCTTATATCCTATGAGCGACTCGTTAAAATTTGAGGAATGATAATCGCTTTCGGCCTTCCAATAGGTTGCTCTAGCAGTAAAAATCGGATCAATGGGTTCTTTTAAGGACTTATCGAATAAGGAGACTGCTTCTTCGTATTTTCCGTCATTATACAATTCAACACCTCGGAAGAAAGCCACTTTCTGATAGGCTTTTTTGTTTCCAAACGATTTATTGTTTTCCAGTAAATCCAGTGCCGCTTCGTAGTTTTTAGAGGTGATGTATGAATCGATTAATAGATCTTTTAATTCTTCCGAATTACCGTTGTCTGGATAGGCTTGCAAAAAAGATAAAATCACTTCAGGGGTGCTTTGATAACTGTTGCCAATTTCATAACTCAATTTGGCATAATTGAGCCAGGCATCCTCCTGAATTTGCTTACTAAAGTCCATTTCCGAAGCATTTTTAAAAGCATTCAACGCTTGTTGCTTCTGATTCAATTTTAAATAACTTTCACCTAAATGGTAGTAAGCATTCTGTGCGACAGAATTATTCCCATCCACAATTTTGTTGAACTCCTTCACTGCATTTTCAAATTCATTCTGCTTGTAATAAGCATACCCTAATTGATAATAATCGGTGTTATTCCATTTTCCTCTCTTGCCTTTATAATCTCTTAGATAAGGGATGGCATCGCTATATTTTTCTAGGTTGAAATAACTCTCACCAATAATTTTCGACAGTTCACTTCTTTCTCTGGGCTCCGCATTATCGTATTGTTCTAATCCAAGGGTTATCGCCTCTTCAAACTTGCCTAACTTGAAATTCATATCGGCCTGATAATAGCTTAGTCCTTCGGCATAACGTTCATTGTCTTTCACCCCTTCGAACAATTCGGTGGCTTCTTCATAATCATCTCCTTCGTAGGCAATAAAGCCCAAATAATACTTTGCCTGCGATCCATACTTTGGCGAATCACTCACCCTGTTGAAATACTTTTTGGCTTCGTTATATCTTTTGTTTTTGAAGTAGGCATATCCGTTGTTGAAATAATATTGCTCGCGTGCGCCACGACCCAAACTGCCTTCATCTACTTTGTCATACCATTTTCGGGCGTACGAATATTTGCCATTTTCAAAGTAATAATGAGCCACATTGATGTAAGCGTCGTTCTTTTTGATACTCGTTGGATAGTTTTGGACGAAGGATTCCATAAGGGCGTCTGCATCCTGCTGATTTAACCTCACCGCACAATTAGCCACGTAATAGGCACAATCCCCTTTTACAGTCAAATCATCCGATTTCTTTTCAATGCTTGAGAAAAGGTTTTGAGCCGCCAAAAATTGATTGTTATTGTACAGTTCCAGAGCCTTGTTGTAATCCTGAAGTGTATTGGTATAAGTTTCTGTTTGTTGAGCTGAAGAAATTTGGAAAAGCAGAAGCACAACGAAGTACAGAATGAGGTTTTTGCGCATGTTTATAGGTTTTGGGCGAATTGTAATGATCTACACCGAATATAACGGCATAATTAAAAATTCATTATGTTTTTGGGTGGTTTAAAATTATTCCTTCCGAAAAATACTGTATTTTTAGAGCTGTATTTTTCCAAAAATTTAATTCTTATGAAGAAATTACTGTTGATAGTTTTTGTGCTTACTTCCATTAGTTGTTTTTCGCAAAGAAATCGGTTTCGAAATATGGTCGAAAGAAATGGCCAAATAGGTATTGGAACTACGGCTCCAGATGAACTTTTAACGGTAAAAGGTAAAATTCACACCCAGGAAGTCCTAGTGGATTTGGAAGGAGCGGTTGCTCCCGATTATGTGTTTGAACACTATTTCTTCGGAAAATCTCGTTTAAATGAAACCTATGTGAGACCCACCTTAGCCGAATTGGAGGCTTATTTGGAAATAAACCACCACTTGCCCGGTATTCCTTCGGCCGAAAATATGCAGCAAGAGGGAATCTCTTTAAAGGAGCTAAACTTGAAATTATTGGAAAAGATCGAAGAGCTTACCCTGTATACCCTAGAACAACAGAAGGAAATCGATGCCTTAAAGCAACGATTAATTCAACTGGAAGAATAATTAAAAGTAACCCTAATTCAACTATCTATTTATGACTGAAGATCCTGTTCTTTCATTAAAAGACGCTTCCATTTTCCAGCGCGAAAGTCTTATTCTATCGGATGTTTCAGTAACTATTCAAAAAGGTGAATTTGTTTACTTAATCGGAAAAACCGGAAGTGGAAAAAGTAGTTTTATGAAAACGCTGTACGGGGATTTACCACTCCAAAAAGGGGAAGGGGAAATCGTAGGTTTCGACTTGGCAACTCTCAAAGAAAAGGATATTCCATTCTTGAGAAGAAAATTAGGTGTGGTGTTTCAGGATTTTAAATTATTGAATGATCGAACCGTAAAGGACAATCTTTTGTTCGTGCTAAATGCCACCGGTTGGAAAGACAAAGTTGCTATGAACACACGTATCGATGAGGTACTGGACAAAGTGGATATGAAAACCAAGAGTTTTAAATATCCGTATCAATTGTCGGGTGGAGAGCAACAGCGAATTGCTATCGCAAGAGCACTTCTCAACGAGCCGGAACTTATCATCGCCGATGAGCCCACAGGTAATCTGGATCCGCAAACCAGCGTTGAGGTTATGGAAGTTTTACAAGAAATCAACAAAAACGGGAATACCATACTTATGGCCACGCATGACTATGCACTTATTCTGAAATATCCATCAAAAACTTTGAAGTGCGACGACAATCAAGTGTTTGAAGTAGTACAAAAGACGGTCTAGTCGTTCACGATCGACGGATCCCTTAACACCAAATCACATTCCTTTTCCAAATCATCGTCTATTTTCATTGATATCTTACCTCCGCTATTAGGTCGTAATATAGTTCCGGGCTTTAAAACAATTTGCCTTCGGGCCGTGAGTTTCAATGTGGAACTATCTGTAAACTTCTGATTTTGCATTACTACTTTATCCGATAAGGCTGTTAGTTTAAAGTCCCATCGATCGAATTGCTGATCTTCAATATAAGCAGTTTCCTTTGGCATATAAAGCTTATACACCATTTCCACAGCATCTCCCGTTTGAAGCATACCCGCACCGTACAATCCTTTATAGGGTTTGTTCCCCTCTAGGTGATCCACATTCATCGCAGTCATTTTAATGATGCTCTCTACCTCATCATGAGGCAGACAAGGATTCAAGGAATACATTAACGCTATGGTTCCGGTCACTAAAGGAGCCGCAGATGAAGTAGTTTCAAATCTATTGCTAACCAACGTATCTTTCAAACGAGAATGGGAATACAAAAACACGCCTGCGGTTGGTGCCAGAATATCCACGTCCTTGTTTAAGGTTGCGATAGAAATTGGCCAAACATGAGGTTCGACCAGGGTGTCGTTATTTTTAAAACCTAATGATCTGCCCACATAACCACGAATATTAGTCGCTCCGTAGTTACCATTTTTATCGATACCCATATTGTCCCAAGGCTTTTCGTATTTGTACATTCCGGAGGAGACAGAGATCACATGATCATAGGAGGCGGGGTAGGTAATTATTTTACCCTTGGTTTTGCGATGGTCCTTATTTCCACTGGTCGCAACTAAAATCGTCCCGTTGTCAAACATTTCGTCCACGACTTTTTCGGCACTTTCTTTATAAATAGCCGCCGACCAACTACAATTAATCACCTTTACACCCATATCGGATAATTCCTTGAGCATTCCAAACTTATTGAAATCACCGTAATTGGTTGAATATACACTGCAATCGTAGCACACACCCGGCACACCATAGGCGTTATCCCCTTGAGCAGCTGCAATAGAAGAAATGCTATACCCGTGACCATTGGCGAGATTCGATTTCGTAATTATTTTACTTTTCCCTTTAAAATCCTGACTAGTAGTATCAATTATTCCATCTGAAATTCCAACTATAAAATCACGGTTTCCGGTGGTGTAATACCAAGCTTTTGGCAATCCGAGGAAATCTAAATAATCCAAATTAACCTGAAACCCGAGGTTTTCTCCAATGGTGCTTGTTAGTCCATAATCGTTGGGTTCAAATATCTTTTTATCCTCTGCCGATAGTACTTCTCCTTCATAAAAGACGTGATTTGTTCTTAGTAAAAGATCCAACAATAGCGCCTCGTCATTCGCGCGTACAAAAAATGTTTTATGTCGTGTTTCGTTGTTTGTATTTCTCTGAGTTTTCTTAAACTGATAAATTTCGTAAGTATCTAGAACATTTTTCAGTTTAACGTCACCTCCCACATATTTCAGGTTTCCTTCTGCCGATGTCTCAAAAGCGGGGTTAAAGCTTTCACTTTTTGCTCTAAGATAGAACCAACAATCTTCCTGTGTGAATCCGAAAGTTGGAATCAAATACAAAAACACAATTAAGAAAAAACGAAGGCGAGGACTCATATATCTTGATTAAGTGGAAAAGTTACAAAACTAATTTGAAAGTGTACGCCCAACTATACCGTCCAAAATTCTGCTGCATTTTTCAGCACCTTGATTGGTGAGATGGTCGGCATCCCGTAGATCTGATTTTTGGAAACGCTGGTCCAAGCTTAAGGAGATATAATGCGCATTGCCGAGTTTGGAATCCAATTGGGTACACGACTCAACGATTTTATACTTCTTTTCCTCGTTTAACAATTGATAATATAAGGGATGAACCGGCATTTCAACCAAAAACACTTCCACATTATGCTTTGCACATCGCTTAATGATTCTCTCCAGTCGGGAAATCGCATTGTCAAACTCCATGGAACCATTTTCGTGCTTCTTTGCTATGATAGGCGCAATACGTTCAATATCTCGAACTATGTCGGTGGAATCCTGAATTCCATATCCGTTCTCATAACAACCTAAGGCAGTACCGTTTTGCCAATATTCCTTCACAAATTCGTATGATCGATTAAATTTTCTCGTTAGTGCCAAACTATAACCTCTGGGATCAATTTCAGAAATAATAGGAACTTCAAGATCCATCTGTTCCTGATAAAAATATTTTCTCCAAATATCGTCGGAAGTGTTATCTGCTTGCGAAAGACTGAAATAACTTATAGCGAGAACTACTGCTTTTAAATTTGATAAACTATCGAGATGTTTCTCCAAGAGCAACTCGTCGAAATACAAACTCTGACTCGTGTTCGCCAGATTGAAAGTGGGGCGAGAAAAGAATTCAGGGTTAAGTCCGTAGAGCGTGTGCGAATTCCCCATAATTAGGATTTCGGTATCGTCGTAACTGGCTTGAATTTGTTTGTGTTTAAACGTATAGTTGGTTTCCACCGTCCGGTAAAAATATTCAAGGCCTCCCCATACCAGAAATACAGGTAGAAGAAAAAGCAATATTTTTAGGTAGAATGACTTCATTTAAAACTGAAAATAAATAAACGGTTGAACTTCTCCGGCAAAATAAAATATACAAAATAGGACGAAGTAATAAATTCCGTAGCGCAACCATTTCGACTTGATAAAGCCAATATCCATGAGATGTTCTCTATTCCGTTGAAACCATTCCACTATCATATACAACAATAATAAAGCGGCTCCGGTTCCCGGAATATTCGGTTTGCTGAAAAAGGAACTTGAGAACAAGCCGGAAACATAATGCAAGGCATCGGTCATACTGGGTGCACGGAAAAATATCCAGGCAAAAACAACCAGCAAAAAGGTCGAACCTATATTGTAAAGTTGTCGCCAAGAGGGTATGACTCTGTTACCGGTGTCGTCTATTTTAAATTTCAGAAAAAATACCGGTAAAATAAACAAGGCGTGAATTCCCCCCCAGACGATAAAAGTTTTATTGGCGCCATGCCAGAGTCCACTCACCAAAAAGACGACGAAAATATTAAAAACAAAACGAGCTTTTCCTACCCTATTCCCACCCAAAGGGATGTACAAATAATCTCTAAACCAGGTGGAAAGTGAGATATGCCACCTTCTCCAAAAATCACCTACATTTTGGGCCAGATAAGGAAAATTGAAGTTCTTCATTAAATCAAAACCTAGCAATCTCGAAGAACCTATCGCAATGTCGCTATAACCTGAAAAATCACCATAGATTTGAAAGGCAAAGAAAACAGCACCGAAAAACAAAGTGCTTCCCGAGGCATCCTGGTAATTCTCAAAAATCGAATTAACGAAGATGGCGCAGTTATCGGCAATTACCATTTTTTTGAATAATCCGCCTAGAATAAGGCGCAATCCGTCGGTGTTTTTCTCCTTCTGAAAGAATCTTTTCTTTTGAAATTGTGGTAATAAATTAGCCGCTCTTTCGATGGGCCCTGCCACCAATTGCGGAAAGAACGCCACAAAGGCAAAAAACGAGACAATATCCTTGGTAGGTTTGATTTTGTTCCTGTAAATATCGATGGTATAACTTACCGTTTGGAAGGTATAAAAGCTAATCCCTACCGGTAGAATGATTTGCCAGGAAGTATGGTTGAAACTGCTTCCAAAGAGTTGAAAAGTCTCTACAAAGGTGTCGACGAAGAAGTTATAATACTTAAAAACGAACAGTATCCCAAAATTGGAAATGAGACTAAAAACGAGTAGCCATTTTCGAGATTTCTTGGATTCAAACTTGCCCATAAAATGTCCCACGGTAAAATCCACCGCCGAACTAAACACAATTAGTGATAGAAATCGCCAATCCCAAAAAGAGTAGAAAAGGTAACTAACCGCAATTAGAAATAAGTTTTGAAGCTTGATGGAACCGCGAAATAATGTCCAATACAGTAATAGCACTATGGGAAGAAAAATGCCAAAATCGATGGTATTAAATAGCATAGAGCCTCTCGGGAATTAAGTAGCGGCAAGCTACAAACTATCATCCAATAAGACAACATATTGACTTTATTCGTGTTTTAGATGGAAGTACGAGCCAACGGCCGTCTTATTTTGCTATTTTTGTTTCAATGCGAGCAGGTTTATCCATTCTTATTCCAACGTATAATTATTCGGTTCACAATTTGGTGGAAGAGTTACAAAAGCAAGCTCTTGTCACAAATCAACCCTATGAAATCGTGGTATTGGATGATGCTTCCGAACTTGAAATTGAAAGGAATAAGATTATAGACGATTGGCAGAATTGTTCTTATGAAAAACTAACCACGAATGTGGGTCGCACCGCTGCTCGATCAAAACTTATGGAAAAGGCTCAATACGATTGGCTGCTTTTTTTAGACGCAGATGTTCTTCCAAAAGGGGAAAATTTCTTGAAAAATTATTTGAACGAATTGAGTGCTTGTGATGTTGTATTTGGCGGAATTGCTTATGCTGAAAAGCGCCCCGCGAACAATTTGATCTTACGATGGAAATACGGTCGAGCCCGAGAGGCTAAGACAGTTTCAGAACGTAACAAAGCGCCTCATTTTATTATTTCTCAGAATTTATTAATCAAAAAGGATGTTTTCAGAAAGGCGAATATCGTGAATGAAAGTCATTACGGACTCGACAACCTGTTTTCAAATCAGTTGTTGAGATTGGGCGCAACTGTAAAACATATTGACAATCCCGTGGTTCACCTAGGATTGGAACCCAATGAAAAATTCTTGAGCAAAGCATTAAAGGCAGTAGAAACTACTGTGATTTTTGAAAAGAAAGGCCTAATGGACGAAGGATTACGGCCCAGCCAAAAAGCTTATAATCGATTAAAAAAGTGGGGAATGCTATCGCTTTTTCAATTTTTGATGAAAAATATTAAAGGAAAGATGGAACGGAATTTTAAATCGGCCGAACCCAATTTATTTTGGTTCGATTTGTACCGTTTGCATCACTATATCAACCTAAAACGCAAGCATGCCTAAATTTTCGGTAGTCATAGCAGTTTATAACAAAGCGGGTTTCGTTGGTAAAACCATCGAAAGTGTATTGGCGCAGACCTTTCAGGATTTTGAACTTTTAATTCTGAATGACGGCTCTACCGATGATAGCGAAGCGGAAATTAAAACTTACCTCAACGATGACCGAATTAGCTACTTTTCCGAAGAAAACAAAGGGGTAAGTGCAGCTCGTAATTTTTTAATAGAGAAATCAAACAGTCCTTACATTGCCTTTCTCGATGCCGATGATTATTGGTATCCCAATTTTCTCGCAGAGCAAAATAGGCTTGCGGAAAAATATCCAATGGAAAGTGTATTTGCAACGGCAAGCGAATTTCAGAAAGGAAAAACCACTCATATTAAGAACTATTCTGTCAAAACAAAAGATATACAGGATACACTCGTAAATTTCTTTGAAGCCAGTAATCTGGATTGTATTCTTCACAGTTCTACTTTTGTGGTAAAGAAGGAGGTTTTCGACCAAGTTGGATATTATAATGAGAATCTTAAAACCGGAGAGGACACCGATCTTTATGTTCGTATTGGTCTGAAATATAAAGTGGTGTTTAGTCCGAAAATTTGTGTTCGCTATCAAGTTTTAGAAGATAGTCTATCTCGCACAAACACCGATCTTGAATACAAAGCCACTTTTGAAGCTTACGAATCTTTTGAGGACGATAATCCGGCCTTAAAAAAATACCTCGATCTCAATCGGTATTCGATATCTATGCTGGCGAAAAGTCAGAGCAATAAAGACGTTTTTAAACGCTTATCCCAAAAAATAGATTTGTCTAATTTAAGTGGAAAACAACGGTTTTTACTAAAATCACCGGCGTTTGTGTATCAACTCACCAAGGGGATTCAAAAAATGCTAATGGATATGGGAATTCGGTTAAGTTCCTTTAAAGGCTAAATAGTCGTCGTAAGTTCGAATATAATCGGCTTCGTCGTAAGTTTCGCTCACCAAAGATAAACAGACAGCTCCTGCAGAAAAATTTTCCAGTTCTCGCCAAAGTCCGTTGGGAATGTAAAGCCCCTTGTATGGACGATTCAAAGTAATTACGATTCGATCCTTTCCATCGTCCAAAACCACATCAAAACTACCACTCAAGGCAATTAAAAATTGTTTTAACTCTTTGTGTGCATGTCCGCCACGAATAGAATCACTGGGCACATCATACAAATAGTAAACTCGTTTTATGTCGTATGGAATAAGATCTTTTTCAACCACAGAAAGATTTCCCCGCCCATCGTCTGCAACGATTTTTGGGATTTCGATTAATTCATATTCGTCTATGGTTCTATTCTTCATTGTGTAATAAACTGTTCCATTTGTTGGCGATTTCATCTTTTGAAAATCTCTCCACCGATTCTCTTGCCGATGCCTTACAACTGGCATAAAGCTCCTTATCTGTTACCAGCCTCTCTAAAGCGGCGGCAAACAAAGGTATGTTTCTTTCGGAAACTAGCAAACCATTTACTTCGTGCTTCACAATTTCGTTGGGCCCCGAAATGATGTCTAATGAGACCACAGGCGTTCCTACCGACAACGATTCCACAAGAACCATGGGAAAGCCCTCGTATTTACTCGTTAAGGTGACAAACTCTGCTTTTTTAATAATGCTGAAAGGTGAAGAAACGAAGGGTAGAAAATGTATGTATTCTTTTGATCCCAAGCCGCTTACAAATTGTCGAATCTTTTCCTTATCCGGTCCGTCTCCCATAATCACCAAGTGCACATTTTGCAGGTGTAGGTTGGAGGCTTCGTAAGATTCAATTAAAAAGCGAAAGTCCTTTATTTCATCGACCATTCGACCATAAGTAAGGACGTACTTCTTGCCTTTGAGTATCTCGGGTACTTCGGAAATATCTGCAGCCCATTTGGGATTAAATGCATTGTGAATCGTGATTGCATTTTCAATGCCCGCTTTTCTGAGCACTTCCTCTTTGATATAGTCGGAAACGGCTACATTGGAAAAATTCCTATTGCTAATTTGTGCAAATCTTCGAGGTTTATTGGTGAGGTATTCTTCTTTGTTTGAACTGTGAGCGACGTAAATCACCTTCTGGTTTTTGTACACCTTTCTATGGTACAACATTTCACGACGGTACTGGTTTTTTGGACGATGATCTATAATAAAATCAAAAGAATGTTCTTTTATGTAATTCTGAAGCAAAGTGAGACGTTTCCAACGTTTAAAGAAGCTGTCTTTCCCGGTTTTCAGTTTTCCTAAATTGAAAAGCGTTCCGCTGAAAGGATAATCAATTTGGTCGTTCAGGGTAACGATATGTACTTCATGGCCTTTTTCAGAAAGCATTTCAGAAAGCATGGCACAGGACCGCTCTGCACCCCCTTTTGCCAAAGAAATGGTTACAATACAAACTTTTTTATTAGTACTTTGCACAGGCGTTATTAAGTCGATCTAAATTAAGACAATTAATGAAAATTCTGCTGGTAGGCGAATATAATTCATCCCATAAAACACTAAAAGACGGACTGGTGAGCCTTGGACATGAGGTGACGGTGGTGGGTATGGGCGACGGATTTAAAAAACGCAAGGTAGATGTCAACTTCTCCGAAAAGTACAAAAAAGGGCTGCCACTTTGGATCAACAAAGTTTTGTTTAAGCTGTTTAACATCGATCTGCACTCTAATTCCATTGAAAAACAATTCTTCCGTAAAAAAGAACTCTTTTCCAATAACGATATTGTTCAGCTTATCAACGAGCACAGTTTTCTAACTCAACCCAAAACCGAGAAAAAACTACTCGATTTTATATTTCAGAATAATAAAAATGTATTCCTACTGTCCTGCGGACTCGACCATATAAGTGTAAAATTTGCTCAAGATAAAAAGTACCGATATTCTATTTTAACCCCTTATTTCGAGGGGAAAAGACATAAAAAGAATTATTATTCCATCACCAAATATCTCACCGAACCGTTTACAAAACTTCATCATTTCATTTTTGAAAACATCAAAGGCATAATTGCTTCCGATCTAGATTATCACGTTCCGTTAGACGGACATCCTAAATATCTGGGCATGGTTCCGAATCCCATAGACGTTACGAAATTTGCCTATCAATTTCCGGAAATAAAAGATAAAGTGGTCATCTTTCACGGCATCAACAGAAATAATTATTACAAAAAAGGAAATTACCTCTTCGAAGAAGCGTTGGAGATTCTTAGATCCAAACATCCCGATAAGATCGAGATTGTGACCGTTGAGAGTGTTCCGTATGAAACCTATATCAACCTCTTTAACGATGCCCACATACTCCTCGATCAAGTTTTTGCCTATGATCAAGGTTTTAACGCTTTAGAGGCGATGGCGAAGGGAAAAGTGGTGCTTACAGGTGCCGAAAAGGAATGGTTGGATTATTTCAATCTTCAGGAAGATACTGTGGCCATCAATGCACTTCCGGATGCTCAAAAAATAGCCGATAAATTAGAATGGTTGATTTTGAATCCGGAAAAGATGAGAGAAATCTCTCTTAACGCCCGAAAGTTTATCGAAGAAGAGCATGACCACATTAAAATGGCCCAACGCTATTTTGATTTGTGGAGTTCTAAAATTTAACTTTTTAACTTCGGAAATCTCAACTCCATAGAAACTCGGGTGTGCTCACTGCGATTCACGGCAGCCCCATGAATAAGAAAGGGAGAAAACAACAAAGCTTCTCCTTCGGCCGGATTGGGTCGAACCATATTTAAATTCCCCGATTTCGTTTTCAAAATACAAGGAACATAGTAAGTATTTCCATTGATGGTCGCGCCTTTGCTTTCGGTTCGGTAAATTTCATCTTCCGAAAGTAAATGGCTTCCAGGGGCCACAGGTAAAGACGTTTCCGAAGTACAACCGGCTATTGGAATCCAAACGTTCACAATGTCCTCCCAATAGCTTAAATAACCATCCTTATGCGGCGGATTGATATCCAAACTGCTGGGCCGATTAATTCTAATTTGAATATGTGTTTTTTGAAGTTCCTCTACCCACGACGTTAGTTTGTACCCGAGAATATTTCCGAAGCGTTCCACCAACAACTCAATATCGAAATCGAAGTCTTCGTTGGTCAAATTTCGGGTAATATCAATTACACCCAAATGGTCGTCATTTTTGGTTACAATCTTATGATAGTCTTCGAGTCGAAATTCTTGTGGATCTACTTCTATCTTATTCTCCTGAATGGCTCGCAGAATGTTGGATCGCACCGACGCTTTTAAGGCATCAAATTCCTTTTCGGTGAAAGCATCTACTACACCGTATCCTAAACTAGTCCAATCAACTTTTGAAATAACGTTATCGTCTTCCTTGTAGAGCTTTTCCGGTTCTCCCCATGAAAACTCACCGGTTACCTCAAAATTAAAGGGTTCATTATCGATTTGTAAAGAGCAGGTTTCTACCGCCATATGATGGATTTTCTATTCTGGTTCAGGTTTCGATTTCATTCTTCGGAAGTAATGCATTACCACAAAGAATACTACTACAAAGTAAACAATATATCTAATAAAATGTGCTATTGGGACACCTTCAATTCCGTATAAATCGACCAGATAATGGGAGAGAATGAAGAAGAGTCCTAGCGAAAGTAATTCAGTAAAAATAAAACTGCGAACGAGCTTTTTGGCTAAAAATTGATGCGCCAAAATTAGCGATGCCAACCTCACAAAATCTCCCATTAGTTGCCATTTAAACAGCGGCGCCATTTCCGGGGCATCCGGATAAATAAGGAAGATGATTATATTTCTGCCAAAATAGACCAACAACATTCCCAATCCGAAGAGTGGTAACAAGGTTTTGAAGATATTCTTAACCTCAACTTTAAAGTCGAAAAAGTTGTGAATGGAAGCAAATTTCGGCAATACGTAAAGGGTAAAAAGTGCATTGGAAAAAACCATATAATTTTTTGATACAAAATTGAGACCCGTCCAAACTCCTGCTGCATCTTCGGTAACTTTGAGTGTGATTATTCTTCGAATTTCAATTTCTAGCTGATTCAAGAGTACGGTTGAGAAAAACGACATCAACGCAAAGGCCAAAAGGTTTTTGGCATAGGGAACTTTCAGTTTTAATTCTGAAAATTGCACGTATTCTCGAAGTACTTTGATAAAAAAGAATATCATGACTGCCACCTGTATGGCCGGAGTTACCGCAATTGCTATTAACACTCCGTCCAGATTGCGAGTATAAAGCATATAAAGTGTGAGTCCCGCAGCCAAAATGTAAGCCACCATCTCTATTTTAGCGAAGTGCTTGTATTTTGACAGACCATTTACAACACCGTTAAAAACCCTTTGTATAGCAATAAACGGAACAATCACAGCCACTAATTTGATCGCAAAGGCGAAATCGGTGGAGAAAAAGAATCGCTGACTCAACGATTCGGCGAAGATGAGAAGAACAGTCGAACTTAATACCGATCCAATGATGGTGAATACCAAAGTGGTAGAGAATAATTTTTGTAGTTCCTGCTTGTCACTTTTATACTCCGCCACGTACTTCACGATCCCGTTAAAAACGCCCAGCGAGGTAAAGGAGGTTAATATTTGAACCAAATTCCGAAGAGAACCAATTTTCGCATATCCTGCCTTCCCAACGATGTCGAATATTTCACGTTGAACGAAAAGTGAAATAATTAAACGAATCCCTATAACCACCGCATTGAGCGAGGTCATTTTTAAGAGCAAATTATTACGTAAAAATTTAGGGGTCTTCAATTAATAGCGATTTAAAATTGAAATAACGGTATCGACTTCTTCATCGGTCATCACCGGACTCATAGGCAAACTTATCACTTGTTGATGGATTTTTTCTGCCATGGGAAAACTTTGATCTCTATATTCATTTAATGCTTGCTGTTGATGTGGTGCTATGGGATAATGTATTAAATGACCCACGCCATTTCTATTTAAATATTCAACAAACGCTTCCCGATCTTCCACCTGAACTACAAATAGATGAAATACGTGATTCTCACTACCATCAAAATGGGGTAGTTTAATTTTATCATTCTCAATACCTAATATATACTGAGCTGCCACCGCACGCCGTGATTGGTTGTCCGCATCTAAGGATCTTAGCTTTAATCTCAAAAAAGCTGCTTGTAATTCATCCAATCTACTGTTAAATCCGATGATATCATTTACATATTTCGAACTATTACCATAGTTCCTTAGTTTCTTTATCACGGCCGACAATTCCAAATCATTTGTGGTCACGGCTCCTCCATCTCCCAAGGCTCCCAAATTTTTGGTGGGATAAAAACTAAAGGCCGCCGCATGTCCTAAATTTCCGGCTTTATTCCCCGATACATCCACAGCACCATGGGCTTGTGCAGCATCTTCGATAACCAAAAGATTATGCTCAGAAGCGATTGACATGATTTCCTTCATCGGACTTAACCGCCCGTACAAATGCACCGGCATGATGGCTTTGGTTTCTTCGGAAATTTTATCTTGAAGATCATCGAGATCGAAATTATAGGTTTTCTCTTCCGCCTCAACCAAAACCGGAGTCAAACCGGCTTGTTTTATGGCAAGTATGGTAGCGATAAACGTATTGGACGCAACCAATACTTGGTTTCCTTCCTTCAGTTTACCTAATAGTTTATAGCCTTCTAAGATGAGCCTTAGGGCGTCCAAGCCATTCCCAACTCCAATGCAATATTTAGTTCCGCAGTATTCGGCAAATCGATTTTCGAACTGTGTGAGTTGGTTGCCCAAAATATAATATCCCGAATCCATTACTTCACGAAAAGAATCATTCAATTCATTTTCGAAACGAGCGTTTATTTTCTTAAGATCTAAAAATGGCACCTTCATAAGGATAGTTTATAATGATCCAAGTTTACCGGTAAGGCTCCGAATTCTTCCTTGTATTTTGAAAGTCCGACGTTATAACTCGCCCCTTTGGCAACGGTTGATGTACCCATATCAAAATAATGAAATCCTTTATCAATATATGCTTCGAATAATTTCAAATAGAGATAATCCAAGGCTCTCAATTCTTTTCCTTTGATCGACGCCGCTCCGTATTGAGACTTCACAACTCCTTTAGAGATGAACAAGGTCATTCCTGCGACTATTTCTTCGTTGTGATATACGTCCATTTGAATAATATTCTTCGGAAAGGTGCTTCTCAATTTCGATATTTCCTCCAACGAATGCACCGGTTTTACCCCGTGATTTTCTTCCAACACAGGAATTAGAATCTTGTCCCAAAAGGGACCAAGGTCTTCAGTTTCAGAAATACGAAGCGAGCTTTCTTCAATTGACTTTAGTTTCTTCAGTTTAGATTTATGAATATTGATTCCGTTGCGCAGATCTACCACATAATTCATATCCCTTCCTGTGAGTTCGGCCTTTTTCAGAAATAAAAAATACTCCAGAGCATTGCTATAGGCACCCTGGAGGAAGGACGGCATGATTTTAAAATGAAGCGCTGTCTTCCCTTCTTCATTTAAGAAATCGACAATTTTATCGAGAATCTCCCCTATTTCGGTATTGTTTATCCCGGATTTTGAGATAATTCCGCCATAGGTAAGTCCGGCGTGACTAAAAACTTGGCCTTCCTTTACATTCGCAGGAATTATCGCCACCAACTTATCATTGCGATGTACCATCATTGAGAAATCATCAAACCTGTCGGCATGATACTCCATAAAGTCTCTGTGAAACAGAAATGAGGCATTCACCGAAACATCGACAAAAGTGTTCCACGCGCCTTTAAACTCGGGCTTATATCGACTGACTTTTAAGATAGTGATTGAGCTTTGATTAGTCTTTGTACATTTACGGCTAAAATAGTTCTAATTTTATTTAAGCGAAAGCCAGTGCATGGCTTTCCTACGTAAATGAAACGAATTTTTGTTAATTATCAACGTCCGGGCACCCTCGATTATTTTTTAATCGGGTTGGTTTTTCTCGCCGTTATCATATTTTGCTTTCTAAATCCGGCGTTTAGCTTTCCCGATACCAACACCTATTTGAAAGCTCATATTTATCGCTTTCCGGGTTATATCTACTTTCTAAGAGGATTGCGGTATATCTTTTCTGAAAATTACGAATGGGCCGTGGTGGCTTTTCAACTATTTTTTGGTCTCAGCGCCGTTTTTGTCACTCACAGGAAATTAAGCAAGCTGTTCCATTTGGGATTTGTGTTGAAATTGCTCTTTTTGGGCGTTCTGGTTTTTCCATTTTTCAATCCACTTTTAGTAGCGAATAAGTTGGTTTCGGAAGGACTTGCCTATCCGTTATACCTTTTGCTTATCACCTACTCGTTGGAATTACTATTTACCAGCAAGACTAAGTCCATTATTTCTGTCGTCGGTTATTTTATATTGCTGGTTCTCACTCGAGGACAATTTATTGTCGCTGCCCCTATTTTACTTTTTATGGTTTTGCTGAAATATCGTAAGTCGATTTTTCAGCTTAAAAATATGGCCATTTTCTTAATCATTTTGTTCTTACCGATAACCACTAACTTGCTCGACCGACTCCATCGCAGTGCGGTGTATGGATATTTTGAGACTACTCCATTTAGCTATGTAAATGCCATCACTCTACCTCTGTTTGTCTCTAAAAAAGACAATGCAAACGTACTAGAAACTGAAACGCAAAAGGAGATATTTAGGCTCACTCACAGGCGTATGGATAGTATGGGCTTATTAAGTTCGGAAGCCGGAGAAACTGTGCGAGATCAATATTTACTCTTTCACAATAACTTTCCACAAATATGTAATCAGAATTTTCATGAGCAAGGCAGGGAGTTCCTCTACACCCTCAATAAAACGCCTTATTGGAGTTCCATTCAGATTGAAAAAGAGAGCAAAGAAATGTTCCCAAAATTGATGGATGCCAACTTCTCCAACTGGTTGTCCATTTATGTTTACGGGATCAAACACGGATTTAAAACCTGGTGGATTCTAGCCTTTGTCATCGGAGTGTTTATTTTCAGCTTTATCCAATCGGTTCGTAGAAGCGACGAAACTTTCGAGTTCTTATTTTTTGCATCATCCTTATTGCTCTCCAATGCAATGGTCA
>JABDKT010000070.1 GCA_013002065.1 Flavobacteriaceae bacterium | reverse complement strand
ATGCATCAATGGTTAGGTTGGTGTCCACCACCACAGCATCTGGAGATCCGGTGGTAGTTGCATTTCCGCTACCGTTAATCATTGTTACATTTCTGACGTTTTGCGGAAACCCTATAGCATCTAACTCCGATTGGAACTCATCTCTAAAACCGGGAGCTCCTTCTGGTAATAATTTTGTAGGATCTTGCTCGAACGTAGAGCCTGCCAACAAATGTGCCAATAAATGATCGCTCAACATTTCTTTGGCCGCCGGAGAAAACAAAACATCTTCAACAATCGCTAAAGCAGTGGCATCCCCAATTTCCTGAGCAAAATAATTAATCAAATACTGTAAACTTATTGGAATATTCGCTCCTATATGTGGAGAGTCGAAAGAAATATAAAGTCTTGTTTCATGAGGAATGCTATTTTGTTCCATATACGACAAACCATAGCGCGCAATCAATCCTCCCATACTGGGACCTAGGACCACCAGTTCTTCATCTCCCACTTTTTCTGCATTTAGATAATTGATCATTTCTACCAAAACCAAAGCGTTTCTTTGGATATAATCGGCACCTCCGTCGATTAATTTTCCATCTGTTGTATATACAGGGGCATTCAGAATTACAATATCAAATCCTTCCAAACGTAGGATATCGGCCATATTATCACCGTCAAAACTTAAGCTATTGTACAGTCCTGTGATGTCTCTTCCATCTCCGGGGTCAAATCCGTCGAGTACAATGATCGGCTTATCAAGCACTCCATCGACCAGATCGAGAAAAATTTCGAATTCACCCTCACCGAAGTATTCTTGGGTCTCGTCATACCCTTGGTACCCAATGGTGGCCACAATGGGTGCAACCACTCCTCTATTTTGAATTTCTTGAGGGGATGGATTGGGTAAAAAATAACTTTGTGAAAATGCGGAAATAGAAAATAACGCGGCAAATAGAAAATATAATTGTTTCATAGCATCTTTAGATTGGGTCTAATAGGGGTTTAATATACTAAAATTTAGTTTTTCCAACTTAGCCTTTCTTTCTTCGTTTCTTGCTGGCTTTGGCCATCGGATTAAAATCCAGACACATTCGAATCCATTTTTCAAGGTCTGTGTCGGAGTCGAATCCTTCCGGTGTAACAAAAACATAACCTCTCATGGGACGACCCGTAAAGTCCATAGGATGGCAACCCTCTTGCTTTAAGGCCTCTTCCGATACTTCTTCCCCTATTCGCGCCATTAATAAATCGGTTTCTTTCTTTTTGTCATAATGAATTCCGCAGCACATCTTGTCTTCCACCATAAAGCAAAGTCCGGAAAACATTTTCTTTTCATAAAAATTCGATTTTTCCTTCTGAAATATTCTTCTAATGCGTTCGGCTAAAAATTCGTCGTAGGCCATTTTAATGAGATTAGATTATACATTTTGTACTCAATAGATAGCTTCGTTTATACTGAAGACGAAACACTTTTCATTAATGAGGCAATTATATGTATAAATTTAAATTTTAAATATCTGTTTGATCCACCATAGTTTTCTTTTGGATCTAGGAAAATATTTTAGCGGAAGTTCCAACCAGTTCGGTTTTTCTACGATAGCTTTCATGTGAGAAAAAGCCTTGAAGCCATGCTCTCCGTGGTAACTGCCAAATCCGCTGGCTCCAACACCTCCAAACGGCAGACTTGGATTGGTGATTTGCATCACTGCCTCATTTACCCCTCCACCACCAAATGATACTTCTGTGAGTATTTTTTGCTTTTCTTTATCTGAATTAGAAAATACATACGCCGAAAGAGGTTTGGGTAATTTTTTTACTTCGGAAATAGCTGCATCCAAATTTGTATAGCTAATGATTGGAAGTATGGGTCCAAATATTTCATCTTTCATCACAGCGTCATCGAAGCTAACTTTATGAAGTACAGTGGGTGTAATAACTCGCTTTTCTTCGTTCATCTTCCCGCCTAAGAACAATTTATCTTGATCGATCAATGCTGCAAGTCGGTCGAAATTCTTCTTATTAATTATTTGAGAATAGTTTTCGTTCTCCAGGTCAAACTTTTCCTTCTCAATTTGTTGCTTTATCATCTCTTTGAATCGATCTTCAATAGATGCTTCAACCATTAGATAATCGGGCGAAATACAAGTTTGCCCGGCATTTAAAAATTTAGACCACACTATCCGCTTCGCTGCCATTTTAAGGTTTGCTTTCGAGGTGACAAAAGCAGGGCTCTTACCACCCAATTCTAGAGTAACAGGAACCAGATTTTCGGCAGCGGCCTTGTAAACGATCTTTCCAACGGCCGTACTGCCGGTAAAAAAGATCTTATCGAATTTCAGCTTCAACAATTCAGTAGTTTCAGAAACGCCACCTTCAACAACGGTGATATATTCGGGTGAGAAAGTTTCAGCAATAATCTTTAACAATGCCTTGCTTGTGGATGCCGGTATTTCACTTGGTTTCACGATCATGGTACATCCAGCTGCCATGGCAGCGACCATTGGGCTTAAAGTAAGGAGATAAGGATAGTTCCAGGCGCCAATAATTAAAACAGATCCCAAGGGTTCGGGGATTACATAACTCTGTGCAGGGAAATTTATAAGATTTGTAGACACATGCTTTTTCCTCGCCCAACCAGACAATTTCATTCTGGCGATATCAATTTCATGATAAACCAATGCAAGCTCGGTGGCAAAGGTGTCAAATTCAGATTTTTTAAAATCGGAATAGATAGCATTGTACAATAATTGTTCATTTTCTTGAAGTGCAGCTTTTAACTTCTTCAGCTGTGTTCTTCGGAAGGTCACATCTTTTGTATGATGTTGATGGAAGTAGGTTTGTTGTTTATCGAGGATAGCTTTCAAGAGAATCACGTTTTCTCAAAAATAGGTAATATTTGTGTCAATTCAGCTTAGGTTCATCCACTCACAATCAATGAAATCGGTCATCATGTGCAGCAATAACCCTAAACTCACTAGCCTAAATTTCTTCAGAAAAAACAAAATAGCATACAATACAATCGCCAAATACGAATGTAATGGATGGAAATTAATGCTGCATCTTGAAGCGTCGAAGATTGGTGAGGCTAGTAAGTGGTCCAAATCAACCAACATAGTGGCCAACATTATCAAATAAGCCTTTTTCCAATGATTTCTAAAGAAGGTATAAGCAACAATTCCCGGAAGTATGAGATGAAGTGCGTAATGAACCAAAAACTGCGTCATTGGCTATCCCTTGCCTTTTTTCTGGCGATTTAAGACACGATATTCCTCATAACACTCGCTAATCGCGTCCAGAATTTGAAGATCGTTTGCGGTGCGAATAAAATCGGAAGAGTAACTACAATTATTTAAGATTTCGTCGATATCAACTCGTTCGAGTTGTAACACAGCCATTAAGGTTTCTCTGTCAAACTTGCTTTGAAGTAAATTTCGGATCTCGTCATCTTCTTTCATTTTCCTCAATTTCCGCATTTGCTTCGGCCTTTTTCCGAAGATATTATAGAGGAAATCTGCCGGATTGAAGATAGAGCTCAATACTTTACTTACTGCTCCCGGTTGTGATTTACCACCTTCGTATCCGCCGCCTAAGCCGGCAATTCGATAGCGATAATTATCATAGATAGGAATTAATTTTGCATCAACTTCCACATAGCCAGTGAGCTCTACGGGGCGCAGCACTACTTCTTCCAACGCGATTCCCAATTCGGTCATTTTAATTTTAACCTCACCAAATTTCATCCAGTCATTGGTTACCCGCACGCGGATGGATTTGAATCCGAGATATGAAAAATAAAGAGTATCATTTACCGCAGCGCGTAATTCGAACTTCCCAACCTTGTCGGTTGTGGTTCCAATCACCTGATTAAGATTCACAATATTTACGTTCTCAAGAGGCGTGTCTGTGGCGTCGTTCAATACAACTCCATTCACAATCTCTCCTTCTTGCGCGAGTATTTGGAAGGGTAAAGCGGTTATAAGTAGTAAAAAGAATAGTCTTTTCATAGCGTATTCTAAGGGCTAAAAGTAATGAATTAGACGCTAATTCCTTGCCAAAGTTTCGTTAAGCCAAAAATTTGTTGAAATTATCTCCTTCTCCGACGGCCACCGGTTCCTTTATCACTGGGTTTTGAAGATTTTCTTCGACTTTTCCCTTTGAACTTTGAAGGTCCACTGTCAAAGCCTTTATCTCTTCTTTTACCTCCTTTGCCTCTGAATTTATCTTTTCCACCTCTTCCGCCTTTACGACCTCTTCCGCCACCTTTTTTACGGCCTTCCTTGGAGATTTCGATAGATATCTTTCTTCCATTAAATTGAATTCCGTTGATAGCTTCTAAAACTTTGTCACTATTCTTAGCATCGGTATTGAAAAACGAAAAGGAATCCATTGTATCAACATGAAAGACATCGTCCTTACCGAGTTGGGTGAGTTCGCGGACTAAATCCTTTAAGTCCATCCATTCCAAACCGTCCTTACGCCCAATGTTTACGAAGAAACGAACACTATTGGCCGTATCTTTATCCGAAACATTGCTGGCATCAATATTTAAGTTCTTGGCATTTTTATAGTAATTATAAAAACGGGTGAACTCTACAGAAAACACTTTTTTGATAAGTTCCTCTTTGGTAGAGTCTGCCAATACCTCGTTGATTTGCGGTAAGTACGAATCAATTTCGTGGTTTACATCTGTATTCTTGATGCTGTTGGCCAAATGAAATAACTGAATTTCACAAATTCTCATACCGTCGGGTACGTCCTTTTTCACAAAGGATTTCTGAATGATCTTCTCAATGGCTTTGATCTTTCTGTGTTCACTTTTGGAAACGATCACCATAGAAACACCATGTTTTCCCGCACGACCGGTTCTTCCACTTCGGTGGGTGTAGGTTTCAATTTCATCGGGCAGCTGATAATTAATCACATGGGTAATATCTTCTACATCAATACCACGAGCGGCAACATCGGTAGCAACTAGCATTTGTATTTGTCTTGTTCGGAAAGATTTCATCACCAAGTCTCTTTGGTTCTGACTTAAATCCCCGTGTAAAGCGGCTGCATTATAACCATCTTCAATAAGCATTTCTGCCACTTTTTGAGTATCTCTTTTGGTTCTACAGAAAACCACTGAAAATATATCCGGGTTGGCATCCGATAGTCGCTTCAACGCCTGATAACGATCTCTGGCATTCACCAAATAATATTCATGCGAAACGTTTTCTGCACCCACATTTCTGGATCCCACAGTGATTTCAAGTGGGGTGTGCATGAATTTTTTCGCAATATTTGCTACTTCCTTCGGCATGGTTGCACTAAAGAGCCAAGTGCTTTTATCTTTCGGAGAATGAGATAATATTTCAGTAATATCTTCGTAAAACCCCATGTTGAGCATCTCATCGGCTTCATCCAAAACACAATACTCAATTTTAGAGATGTCGATCATTCTTCGACCTATCATATCTTTCATCCGTCCAGGAGTTGCGACTATAATTTGAGCTCCTTTTCTAATTTTTGAGGCTTGATCGCTAATGCTTGCCCCTCCGTATATGGCCACGACATTAAGCCCTGGAACGTATTTTCCGTAATTTTTTAATTCTGAAGTAATTTGAAGACACAATTCTCTTGTTGGAGAAAGGATTAACCCTTGAGTTGTTCTACTTTCAGCGTTGATTTTTTGCAGCATTGGAAAACCAAATGCGGCTGTTTTCCCGGTTCCTGTTTGAGCCAAAGAAACGATGTCGGTTTCTTTTTCTAATAGAATTGGGATGGTTTTTTCTTGTACTTCGGAAGGAGTTTCAAAGCCTAAGTCGGTAATGGCTTGAAGAAGATTTTCTTCCAAGCCTAAAGATTGAAATGATGACATTTAATATGTTTAATCGTTAATGTGTTGACTGGAAGCAGACGACGATTAAACCCAATAGCCTCATTGCAACACTTCCTCTCCCTGAGGAATTTGCGGCAAAGATAGTCTTTTAAAAAGAACCTAGATCTAAAGGTGATCAATAAGTAGTTTTATGGCCTTGCCTCTATGACTAATGCGACCTTTTTCAGAAGGGTCCATTTCAGCAAAACTGAGATCATAACCCTCCGGTTGAAATACGGGGTCGTATCCGAAACCCTTATCCCCTATGGGCTTATGCAAAATTTGTCCTCTACAAATCCCGGTAAATAATTTTTCTTTTTCGGGCGTGCAAAAAGCGATTACCGTTTTAAATTGAGCCGATCTGTCTTTAGAATTTTGCAATTCTAAAAGTAGTTTAGCTATGTTTGCTTCCGGATTATTATCGGGGCCGGCATATCGAGCACTATATACTCCGGGAGCTCCGCCTAATGCCGAAACTTCCAAACCAGTGTCATCGGCAAAACAATTTAAACCATAATTCGTTAGTACATATCTAGCTTTTAATTGTGCATTGCCTTCAATGGTGGATTCGGTTTCGGGAATTTCATCAAAACAACCAATATCGGTTAGACTTATAAGTTCAACATTCTGAGGGACCAATTCTTTAACCTCCCGAAATTTATTTTTATTGTGTGTAGCGAAAACTAGCTTCATGATTTTGGAAGTAGTGAAATTAAGGTGGATTGGCTCACAGCACATAAGTTTTCAACACCTTTTGAAACTGAAAATAATTCCGAAGTGCAGACCGATAAAGTGCGTCCAGACTTAACTACTTGACCTTTGCCAATTAGCTTATCTCCTTTGGCAGGAGCTATCAAATTAATTTTATATTCCACAGTTAAAATGGACGCTTTTTCCTCCATCAATGAGAAAGCAGCATAGCCAGCGGTATTATCGGCAATAGTTCCAATAACTCCTGCATGAAAATAACCGTTTTGCTGAGTAAGAGAATCTTTATAAGGAACCTCGATTTGGCAAAAACCGGGTTCCAAAACAGTTAGTTGAGCACCCAAAAGTTCCATAAACTTTTGAGCTTCAAAACTAGAATATACTTTTTGTTTGTATCCGCTAAACTTTGGTGTGAAATTCATCGAAGACTAGGCTTGTGAATGCAAAGCCAGTCTATTTCCTTCAGAATCTTGAAAGGTACCCATATAACCGTGTTCTTCCGAAATTTGTGACTTTCCCTGGATAATCTTACCTCCGGCTTTTTCTACACGATCCAATTCATTCTGCACATCGTCGCAGTTAAAATAAACCATCGTTCCTTCATGGCTTGGAATATAGCTTTCTTGCTGTATCAACGTACCTGTGGCACCATATACATTTTGATCGGCGCTAGGGAACCAGCCCATTAACATGCCACCAAAATCAACCTTATCTATTTTTAGTTGAAAGACTTCCTCATAGAAGGCAATAGCCCTGTCCATATCATTAACGGGGATTTCAATCCACCCGAATAAATTATTTTTCATAGGTTTCAGGTTTAATTTTCCAAAATTTGCTTTAAATCGGCTAGGCCTTCTTCAAAATCCTTGCCTACTGCCTTGTCCATATTGAAAAACAGCATCATGATATTGAACGGAATCTTGTTGGTTCCGTAAAACCCCCAGGTTACTTTAGTGGTGCCATCTCCATTATCATCGGCTACCAAAAAACCATAACTTATACTTTTCCAAGGTTTTAAAAACCTTAATTCGCTTTCCATTCGCTTGTTATCTTCAAGCTTTATGATCTCTTGCTCGCCGGCTCCCACTTGCTTGTGATCGCTTTCCCAACGTGATACAAATCCGATGGTACCATCCGTACCAATATAGGTTTGTTTCATATTTGGGTCTCTTTTGGCCCAGGGACCCCAATTATTCTGATTCTTTACATATTTCAGATAATCGTAAACTTCGTGTTGTGGTCTGTTGATATCGATTTCTCTACTCACGCGATATTTCTTGGGAGCTGCAGCAGCAAGTATGATGAACACAGCAATTATAATGGCAAGAATATAAACGAATAACATATTTTTTGGTATTGGTTGGAGCTTTCAATTTACGAAATTTTCTCGTTTTTATACCGCTCTATGATTTCGTCTACGCGTTTAATAGTTTTCAGAGTCCATTTAATTTGCAGCTCTCTTTTTTCTTCTTCTGAAAGTTGCCATTGAATCTCCTTTTTTCTCATCCTACCCACTAAGTTCTGAAGTATAATTGCCGCCGAAACAGAAATATTTAAACTTTCAGTAAATCCATACATGGGAATTTTGAGGTTTTCATCTGCTGCCTCAATCACCTCCTCACTTACTCCCTCTTTCTCAGCTCCAAAGAACAAGGCAACAGGTTGAGAAATATCGAATTCTTCCAATGCTGTTGCCATACCGTGAGGTGTGGTTGCAATGATTCTATATCCTTTACTTTTCAAAGTTGAAATACAATTTGAAACGTCTTTATGACGATGAATATCCACCCATTTTTGGGCACCCATTGCTATCTCGCGGTCAACTTTCTTGCCAAGCCTTGCTTCAATTACATGTAAATCCTGAATTCCAAAAACATCACAACTTCTCATCACAGCACTAGTGTTGTGCAACTGATAAACATCTTCGGTGACTACAGTAATATGGCGCGTGCGTTCCTCCAAAACCTCATTAAATAGTTCTCGGCGCCTTTCGGTTAAGAAGGATTGTAGATATGCTAAAAGTTGTGAATCCAATGGAAAAACGTAATTTTAAACTAAGATATAAAAATCGGTTTTATGCGAATTTCAGTACTCACGGGAGCAGGGATAAGTGCCGAGAGCGGACTTAAAACCTTCAGGGACAGCAATGGCTTATGGGAGGGTCACGATGTGATGGAAGTCGCTTCGCCACAAGGGTTTGCTCAAAACCCCGAATTGGTGCTGGATTTTTACAACCAGCGGAGAAGACAATTACTAGAAGTAGAGCCCAATGCCGCCCATCTCGCTTTGGCATCCATAGAAAAGTCTTTTGACGTGTCAATTATTACACAAAATGTGGATGACTTGCATGAAAGAGCCGGAAGTACAGAGGTATTGCATTTACATGGGGAATTATTGAAGGTGAGAAGTACCTACGACGAAAATTTGATACTGGATTGGCGAGAAGATCTTCACTTAGGCGACTTTTGTGAACACAATTCGCAATTAAGACCACACATCGTTTGGTTCGGTGAGGCGGTTCCTATGATTGAAGAAGCAATTCGAAAGGTAGAAATTTCAGAAATAATAATTATCGTAGGAACTTCGATGCAAGTATATCCTGCCGCTGGATTAATTCAGTATGCTAATCCTGAATCTCAAATTTACTTTGTCGATCCAAATCCATCACTTACCTCCACCGACCGGATTAAAGTTTTTTCTGAAAAGGCAACGGCGGGCGTCCCTAAAGTGATCGAAGAGATTAAGAGCTTCTAAAATGAATCAAGTCCTTTACGATAAATTAAATTATAAGAAGGCCTATCGGGATCACCGAAGAGCACCCGCTTTATGGGTGTTGGACCATCCGGAATATATGAAAGACCTCATCGGTTTCTGCTTTGATGGGGACAAAGAAATATCGACAAAAGCCATCTGGTCCCTTGAATTTGTGTGTCGGGAGAGACTAAGTGAGTTGTATCCTTTTTTAAATGAACTTGTGAATTATCTGCCCAAAGCTCAAAACGACGGACAAAAACGCACCTTGTCTTATCTATGCGAACTGTTATGCGTCGCGCATTATAAAAAAAAGGACGATAAGCTCGAAGGAGTGTTCACTCAAGTGCATAAGGAGAAAATGACAGAAGCCTGCTTCGATTGGTTGATCAATCAAGAAAAGGTGGCCTGCGAAGTTCGGGCGATGACTGCCTTGTACTATTTAGGTGAAGAATTTGATTGGATTCATACGGAATTGGCACAAATTCTGAAACGCAAAATGCATTCGGCAAGCGCCGGTTATAAATCGCGAGCACGACATATGCTCGAATTGATGGAGAAGTTACGATCTTAGATTTTTTGTTGAAAAGGTAATTTTTCTTCCATGTTCAGGCTTCCTTCTTCCTGCTTAAAATAGTATCTTTGCCTTTTCAAAATCGCAGCCTATGTCAGCCAACTCCTTAAAAGCAATTTCGCCTATCGACGGAAGGTATGCTTCAAAAACAAAAGATCTCGTACCGTTTTTTTCTGAAGAGGCCCTCATAAAATATAGAGTTCAAGTAGAAATTGAATACTTCATAGCTTTGGTGGAGTTGCCCTTACCACAGTTGTCCGATTTTGACACTCAGCTATTCCCTGAATTGAGAAAATTATATGCCGAGTTTTCTTCGGAAGATGCTGCACATATCAAGGAAACTGAAAAAGTGACCAACCACGATGTGAAAGCGGTTGAATATTTCATCAAAGAGAAATTTGACGCTCTGGGAATTGAGCGATATAAGGAATTTATTCACTTCGGACTTACCTCCCAGGATATCAATAATACTGCGATCCCGCTATCTTTAAAGGAGGCTATGAATGAGGTTTATGTGCCTCAACTACTTGAATTGAAGGATAAATTAAAGGAATTGGTCGTTGAGTGGAAGGACGTTTCTATGTTGGCGAGAACTCACGGACAACCCGCCTCTCCCACTCGTTTAGGGAAGGAAATT
>JABDKT010000282.1 GCA_013002065.1 Flavobacteriaceae bacterium | reverse complement strand
CATCCGCCAGAAGATGTTGTGGATATTGCAGGGCTGGGTACAAATTCTGCGATTTCTATTCAATCTCAACTTAGCGGGAATAACATAGCGGTTAAGGTGGGAGTTGTCTCTGAAAATGACCTCACTAATATGAAATTGGTTCTCTATTTGGTAGAGGACGGCGTACTAAGCGAGCAAGTAAATTATTTCGATCAGGATCCCAGCAGTCCGTATTACGAAATGGGAAATCCTATTATTGATTTTGTAAATAACGATGTGCTTCGCGCGTCATTGTCGGGAATTTTGGGTGATCCTATTCCCGCTACAACTGCACTTACAGAATTTGAGGCCGCTTTCAGTACAAACATAGATAGTTCATTTAATACCAATAATTTGAGGTTGGTCGCTATGTTGGTGCAAGATGATAATACAGCTGTAAATGCTCAAACCGCGGCAATCGATACGGCAGTTTCTTACGAATAAAAATATCGACAACTCAATAAGAATTAAAAACCCGAAGCGCAAGCCTCGGGTTTTTTGTTTATGGGTTATCCTAAAAAGGGATATCGATAATCGGTTGGAGTCACGAAGGTTTCTTTAATCATTCGTGGAGAGATCCATCGGTATAAGTTCAATTTACTACCAGCCTTATCATTGGTTCCACTCGCTCTCGCACCACCGAAAGGTTGTTGTCCAACCACGGCACCTGTGGGTTTGTCATTAATATAGAAGTTACCCGCAGCATTTTCAAGAATTTTTACGCCTTGTTCCAGCGCATAACGGTCTTCACTAAATACAGCCCCCGTTAGAGCGTATTCTCCGGTTTCATCGACCAGATGTAAAGTTTCTTCCCATTTGTCATCATCAAAAACATAAATGGTTACCACCGGACCAAACAATTCATCACACATAGTGGTGTAATTAGGATCTTCTGTTTTTATAACCGTTGGCTCAATAAAATATCCTTTGCTCTTATCATAGGTACCACCCATGATTACTTCGGCATTCGCATCGGATTTGGCATTGTCGATATAGCTTGCCAATTTATCGAATGATCCTTCGTGGATTACGGCAGTAATAAAATTGCTCATGTCTTCAGGAGACCCCATAGTCATGGATTCTAAATCGGTTTGAAGGTATTTCTCAACCTCATTCCAAATGCTTTTTGAAATATAGCAACGGCTTGCGGCACTACATTTTTGACCCTGAAATTCGAAAGCTCCTCTGGCGATGGCCGTTGCCACCTGCTTTGGATTAGAAGTTTTATGAGCAACAATAAAGTCTTTACCTCCAGTTTCCCCAACAATTCGAGGATAGGTTTTATAATTATGGATGTTCGTTCCTATTTGTTGCCAAATATTTTTAAATACATGCGTGGAACCCGTAAAATGTAAGCCACTGAAATCGGGACTAGCTAAAACAGTTTCGGTAATCATTACAGGATCACCCATCACCATATTGATAACTCCCGGAGGAACACCGGCTTCGTTGAATACATCTAAAATTACCTTTGCAGAATACACCTGACTATCACTAGGTTTCCAAACCACAACATTACCCATTAAGGCGGCACTTGCAGGAAGATTTGCCGCAATAGCGGTAAAATTAAATGGAGTGATGGCGTAGATAAATCCTTCCAACGGACGATACTCCAACCGGTTCCATGCTCCGGAAGTAGATTCCGGTTGTTCGGCGTAGATCTCGGTCATAAACTGAACGTTGAATCTCAAGAAGTCTATCAGTTCACAGGCCGCATCAATTTCGGCTTGGTGAATAGTTTTGGACTGCCCCAACATAGTGGCGGCATTGATTTTCGCACGGTAAGGTCCGGCGAGCAATTCGGCAGCTCTTAAAAATATTCCCGCTCTCTGTTCCCAAGGCATTTGGGACCATTTCTTTCTACCTTCCAACGCTGTTGCGATAGCCTGCTCCACATGTTTCTTTTCAGCTTTGTGGTACGTACCGAGAACATGCTGATGATCGTGAGGAGGTGACATAGTTGCTGTATCTCCGGTTTCAATATATTCACCGTTGATGTACAAGGGTACATTGACCGAACTATTGAACATTTCTTTATAAGTTTTAGCAACTTCTTCGCGCTCGGGACTACCCGGAGCGTATGTTTTAACAGGTTCGTTGACAGCTATTGGAACTTCAAAAAATCCTTTTCCCATAAGAGTATTTTTAAGGTGTTGTTTTGAGGGGGCAAAGTTACAAAAAATATAGTGGCTTATTTACCCATGGAATAATGAAAGTGTCATTATTAAGTGCGTAAATTTTTGTAAGTTTCGTTAAAGAAAGCAGACCTAATAATTTATGTGTACGGTAACTTTTGTTCCCCAAGTTGACTCTGGTTTTGTGCTAACATCCAATAGGGATGAAGCACCTGCAAGAAAAACATTGATGCCGGATTTCTACGAAGTGAATGGCAGCCGATTGTATTTTCCAAAAGATGAAATTGCAGGAGGTACATGGATAGGTGCAAGTTCGCAAAAGCGAGTGGTTTGTTTGCTTAATGGTGGCTTTGAGCCTCACATTCGCAAATCGGAATACCGCATGAGCCGCGGTGTAATTGTGACTCAATTGCTTACTTCGGAAAACGCTACACAAACTATTTCTACTCTCGATTTGGAAGGGATAGAGCCGTTTACACTTATCGCAGCCGACTGGAGTACCAATCTGGAATTACTGGAATTAGTTTGGGATGGAAATGACTCTCATTTTTCCAAGAAACCTATGGAACCCACCATTTGGTCTTCCTCCTTGTTATATACTTCAGAAATGAAACAAAAACGAGAAGATTGGTTTGGTAAACTATTGGAGGATATCCATCAACCCGATGAATACGCATTATTAAATTTTCATAAGCAGGCCGGAGAGGGAAGTAGTGAGTACGATTTAATAATGGATCGAGGTTTTGTAAAGACTAGGAGTATAAGTCAGGTGAAGAAACAACCAAATCGTACATTGTTTCGGTATGAGGATTTATTAATAAATGAAATAAGCACGAAAGAACTTTGAGCTATACAGGTAAAATAATTGTTTTGGCTTACCCGGATACCTTCGTAACCATGAGTGACGAATGGATATGCAAGTTTCTTCCTATCGTTGGTTTGGGCACTAAAGAATATATAAAAGCAGGACATGCGGCTCTAATCTTAGTGGATAACCTTACAGGTAAGTCTCGCTATTTTGATTTTGGAAGATATGTGACACCTACCGGATATGGCAGAGTTAGAGGCAGTAATACCGATGCCGAACTAGAAATTCCTTTTAAGGCTGATATTGATGCACAAAATGGGATAAAAAATTTGAATGAATTTCTTCTGTGGTTGGATGGAAACCCACAAAAAACACACGGAGAAGGAAGATTATTGGCATCGGTTTGTGATGCAGTCGATTATAATTTGGCGCTGGAGTATATTTCTGAATTACAAGAAAGGGGAAGTATTCCCTATGGTGCCTTTCATAAAACGGGAAGTAATTGTTCACGATTCGTTACCGATACACTGCTGCATTCTACGAAAGAGCGACGAATAATTAAAGCGTTAAAGTTCAATAAAAGATTCACACCTAGCACGGTTGGAAATGTGGAAAAAGCTGCCCTATCTAGGGATGTATGGGAAGTTTCAGAAGGAAAAATTAGACCCTTTAAAAGTTCTGCCTTCAAGGAAAATTTGAAAAACTACTTTCATCGCAATCCAAATTGGAACAAGCAAAAATCACAAATTAAACAGGAATTACCGGCCGGCACCCAAAAACTTCCGGGTATTGGAAGTGATGCTTATTTCTATTTAACGCATGAAGATCATTTAGAGAATGGATTATTGCGAATTCAACGATTTAACGATTGCGGTACCAAAGACTTTGATGGTGTTTTTTCTTCTAAATATTTCGATAAGAATTTACCCTATTCCTTTACTTACGACTCACACTGTTCCTATTGTCATGTAATCCAGGGGCGGAAGAAAATAAAGCTTGAATTTGTTCGAGAATTTCAGTTGGCTAATTCAGGGCGAAAGGTGCGCTCAGCTTAAATAGTGGAATGCCTACTTTGATTTTTCTCGTAGGGGTTAGCATGTTGTAATAGCCTTGCATTGAACCAATGGGTGAAATTAATAAACAGCCACTGTTATAAGTGTGTTGTTCTCCTGGGTCAATAATGGGTTGTTCCCCAATTACACCGTCTCCTTCTACAATTTCGGTAGCGTTTAAAGCATCTTTAATCATCCAATAACGAGAAGTAAGTTGTACCGGATATTCACTTTGATTTTCGATGGTTATGATATACGAAAAGGCATATTGCCTTTTATGATTGTTATAAAAGGAGTCTTCGTAATGAGTTTCTACTGAAACTTTAATTCCTTGTGTTATTAATTGAATCATTCTAATACATAGCAGCGGTTACGGCAAAAAATAGCGCTGCACTTATGGTTGCACTTATAAAAAATACCCAGTTTAAAAATATGAATTTTATTATAGTTATAAGTCGGTTTTGTTTATAAAAATTACGGAGAGCTTTATAAAAATAAAAAGGTCCGATTAAAAGGTATAAAATAGAGACGAAAATCTCATTTCCTAAAATGGTATCCGGAATCAAACAAATAAGTGAGGCCAGAAACACAAAGCTGAAAATATGGAAGATAAAAATCATATGTTCCATATAGGTGTGCTTCTTTTTTGAATATATCAGCCAGAAAAATAACGCATAAATAGGTGCAAAAAAGAAAACAAAGAAAGGTGTCTTTTCAAGGAGGTAGGTCGCAAATTCCCGCGGATTATCCTCTATTTGTTCGAACGCTTCATTTTTCTGATAGGCCCAACGGTTGTAATTGGATTTATTGTGTTTCAAACTATCTAAAGCCAGATTTGGATCCTTGATATTCGTGGTTTTATAAAAATTCCGGTAAAGTATAAAACGTTGGAAGAATTTACCGGCGCTACCCAAGGTATCTAAATCTTCTTCGGAATAGTACTCGTAACTTTGAGTAGTGTCTTTTTTGCGCTTGAACCAGCTCATATCCTTGAAAATAGAATCCACATCCTGAGCATGCACAATTTCATCGGAAGATAGAATCGAGTCTAAATCCACACCTTCGTTTGCGAGCATGGAATCTAGATTTACTCCCTGTTCATTCAGAATCGAGTTGAGGTTCTCTTTTTGACCCAATAACACCGAATCTAAGTCCAACGTATCGTGATCGGCTCTCACCAGTTTAAAATTGTCCCCGTCTTTTTTCAATTCGAAATTGGGACCCGATTTATCGGCAGTATTCTGGATAAATTGACTTTCTCCTGTAAAGCTTGAGATGATCCCTTGAAGAAGAAAATAAATAATAGAAACACTGAGAAAAAAACGAAATGGATTGGCGTATTTCAAACGCTGCCCGTGTACATAATTTCGAGTGATGACTCCCGGCTTGAATAATAGGTCCTTTAAGGTGTAACGAAAACGAGAATCATAGGTAATGATGCTTCCAATAAATTCTCCGAAAAAGTCTTTTAAAGATAAATTCTTCGTGGTATTGAGTTGCCCACAGTAGGAGCAATACACATCACTTAATTTGAGTGGATGTCCGCAATTAAGGCATTCCGGGCCACGATATTTCTCGGCCTTTCGACCTTTGAATTTTTGTGGCAATGGGTTAGTCATAGGGTAAATTTAAGCAAACTTCCCTTCAGAAACAACCTTAAAAAATAAGATTAATTATTAGAGATAACACTGGAATTACCTTGGCCGTAGCCTATGATTCGGTCAAATCGTTCACCGGGTCCTCGGTAATAAACCAAGACAGAGTAATCATTTTCGGTTTGCCAGAAATTACCGCCAATAGCTCCCTGGTCGATAGTACCATCTCTGTCTACCAAAACAAAGCGGTAGTTGTAAAACCCTTGTTTGAATAAACGAGTATTTCTGAAAACATCCGCAGCCTCATCATAGCGCATGTAGGTGCTTTCATCTATACACCAGTTATTAAAATTTCCGTAGATATGAATTTCCTTATCTCCTATATCTTCGTAATACTGTAATGCAAAATGCATACGAATATATTCCGCTTCAATATTAGTGTTTTCGGCTCTGAAGGCTCTCACAACAAAATTGCCATTAATATCGGGATTGTAGGTGTAAGGCCGATCGGCACGTGAAATACGTGTGTAAAGGTAATGCTCGAATAAATCGGTTAGTTCTATTCTACGAATGCCATTATTGGCCGATCTTGCTTCTTTACTATCGAAGAAATTGAATTCATTACCTGCCCAAAAAGCAGCCTCTTGGTCATAGCGATAGATTAATTCGGAACCAATGGTGTATTGTGGTTTTAGATTGGTGATGGCTTGTTTTATGTTTCCATTTTGGATGACGAGTGTTTTTACACTTTGTTTCGGATTGATTAGCAGTTCATCTTTTGAATTGATCGTAAACTGAACCACCTGTTTCGTATCGATATATTTTATATCACGAGAACGCTTAATATCAACACCAACACCCACCTGATTTTCAAGTATCATAAACTTGCGGGTAAAGACAAGATCTCCGTCGTAGTTATAAACGCTAATGAGGTAATTCCCGCTCTTCTTTAATCTTCGGGTCTCTCTGTTTGGAATGTTGAGGTAATAGTGAGAATACAGCTGAAGGGAATTCAGTGAATTATCATAAGTTTCGATTCGAACGTCGTCAAAGCCGTCAAGATATTCACCTTTTGATAGATCGCTTTCGGTCCAGTCGAAATTATGATGGGTTATTTTATAGTAGTAATCTTCTTCATCACCATTGATATCATCAAACGACAATTGTAAAGACTCACCAAGTCGTATGATGGGTAACTGACTCAATTGCGTATTTCCTCTGAATTGAACCGTACGAATATGATAAGGTTCAATTTTTTCTATGATCTGCGCGTTGCTGTTTAGAATAAAACTGAAACAGAACGCATATAAGACCCATTTTAAAGGCATAAAATTTATTTTAGCTCCTAAAGATAAACAATTTTTATGCCCAAATTTTTTTCGAAAACCTTGTCGTTCCTTAATACTGAAAATTATAGTTATTTATTATGCAAAGCAGGTTTTAATTTATAAATTTGCAATCCCAAAATCTGAGTAAAAATCAGTTGGGAATTTGAAGAGAACTTTAATACAAGTATCCTATGTCCAAAGACATTAAGATTAAAAAAGGTCTTAATATTCGATTAAAAGGCGAAGCAGATAAAACTCTTTCCAAAGCACCGCGCTCACGAACATTCGCCGTTAGACCCAAAGATTTTCATCTCGTCACCCCTAAAATGGTAGTTAAAGAAGGCGCCAAGATTCAGGCCGGGGAAACTATCTTTTATTCCAAAACCAACGAAGCGATTAAATTTTCTTCTCCGGTTAGTGGAACACTTACCAAAATTGAACGAGGTGCCAAACGAGTTATCACAGAGATCGTTATCGAAGCCGATTCCCAAGATTCGTTTAAAGAATATGGAATTTTAGATCCGAAGGCTGCAGATGCCGCTGTAATTAAGGAGCTTTTATTGAGTGCCGGATGTTGGCCATTTATCAAACAACGTCCTTACGATGTAATCGCAAATCCAGATTCAAGTCCGAAGGCAATATTTATCTCGGGAGTGAATACGGGTCCTTTGGCAGCCGATCTCAATTTTACCTTACAAGGTAAAGAAAACGAGCTTCAGGCAGCAACCACTGCCTTGAGCAAATTGACCGAAGGTGATGTTCATATTTGTGTTGGAGGAGCTGGTGTTTCTCCATTTGCGAATGTAACCGGTGCTAAGATTCACACGGTAAAGGGACCGCATCCGGCCGGAAATGTTGGAACTCAAATTGCTAAGATTGACCCGGTGAATAAAGGTGAAGTGGTCTGGACGGTTAACGCTCAGGATATGGTGATAATAGGCGAGTTTTTACTTACCGGTAAATTTAATGCTGAAAGGGTAATTGCCTTGGTGGGTTCGGTAGTGAAAACTCCAAAGTACTACACCACCAGAATCGGAGCTGAAGTTTCCACCTTTGTTTACGATTCCGGAATTACAGAAGATAATTCACGTGTGATTAGTGGGGATGTTCTCACTGGAACCCGAATTTCTCCAAAAGGTTATTTGGGTTATTACGACAATATGGTGAGTATTATTCCTGAAGGGGACGATTATGAATTCTTCGGATGGAACAAACCTGTTTTTAATAAAATATCTCCTTCGCGAGCATTGACGTTTTCGTGGATGTTTCCGAAGAAAAAATACGACCTAAATACCAATACCAACGGTGAACACAGAGCATTCGTAGTGACTGGAAATTACGAAGAAGTGTTCCCCTTGGATATCTATCCACTTCAAATTTTAAAGGCTTGTATGGTGCAAGATTTGGATCAAATGGAAGCTTTGGGCATGTATGAAGTTGCTCCGGAAGATTTTTCATTGACTGAATTTATTTGTGTGTCCAAGCAGCCACACCAACAGATAATAAGAGAAGGATTGGATTTAATGTATAAAGAAATAGGATAACGCTATGGGATTGAAACAAAAATTACATACGCTAAAGGAAAAGTACAGGGGTAAAAAAATGGCGCCGGCTTTCAATGCGCTGCATACTTTTTTGTACTTACCAAATGAAATTACACATGCTGGAAGCACTCACGTAAAAGGTGCCGACGATTTAAAACGTACCATGAATACAGTAATCATGGCTTTGGTGCCGTGTTTGTTGTTCGGAATTTTTAATGCCGGATATCAACACTATGCAGCCATCGATGAAACATTGCGTTTGGCTCCTTGGGAAAACTTCTTTACCTGGGAAAACTTTGCCTTAGGGTGTTGGACCGTACTTCCGTTAGTAGTAGTTTCCTATGGTGTTGGATTGGCAGTTGAGTTCTTATTTGCGGTAATCAAAGGTCACGAAGTAGAAGAAGGTTATTTAGTAACCGGGATGTTAGTTCCGCTTATCGTCCCCATTGACATTCCATTGTGGATGTTGACAGTGGCAGTAATCTTCGGAGTAGTAATAGGTAAAGAAGTTTTTGGTGGAACCGGGATGAATATTTTGAATCCGGCCTTAACCATAAGAGCTTTCTTGTTTTTTGCGTATCCAACCTGGATGAGTGGGGATAAAGTTTGGGTGCATGACGCAGTGAATCGAGCAGGAACTCCCGATGCCATTTCAGGAGAAACCATTTTAGGAAGTTATGCTCAAAATCAGGATATCGTTTATAGCTTATCAGACATGTTCTGGGGCTTTATTCCGGGATCGGTAGGAGAGACTTCGAAAGTCTTGATTATCGTAGGAGCTTTATTCTTGATCTTTACCAAGATAGGAAGTTGGAGAATTATCTTTTCCACCTTGGCAGGAGCTTTGGCCATGGGAGCGATTTTCAACTTAGTGGTTGATTCTGGTATTATTTCTGAAAGCTCTAAGTTTTATGGTTTGATGAGTGTTCCTTATTGGCAACACCTTATCATAGGAAGTATATTGTTTGGGGCTGTTTATATGGCCACCGATCCGGTCACAGCTTCGCAAACAAATAAAGGGAAATGGATTTATGGATTTTTAATTGGTTTCATATCTATTATGATTCGAGTGTTCAATCCGGCCTATCCTGAAGGAGTATTCCTTGCCATTTTATTAATGAATGTCTTTGCTCCAACCATCGACCATTATGTGTTGCAAGGAAATGTCAAACGCAGAGCGAAACGTTTAAAAGTTAAAACAGCATAGCTATGGGATTAGATACTGATAAAAATAGTTATACCGTAATTTTTGCCGTCATCATGGTGGTAATAGTAGGGTCCATTTTGGCAGGTTTTGCCAGCGGATTAAAACCCTTGGTAAAAGCCAATGAGCGCTTTGAAAAGCAACAGAATATTTTATATGCTTTGGGAGTGAATGGTAATGAAGGAGCCAGTGATGTGGAATTTATCTCTACCGATGTGGTTGAAGGTGAATTTAACAAGTACATCACCAAGCAAATCGTAATACAAGGTGACGATATCACCGAAGATAATGATGCTTATCTCATCGACCTTAAGAAAGAGGCTAATAAAGCGAAAGATCCAAATTACGAGAGAAGATTACCTCTTTTTATTGGAGAAAAGGATGGAAAAGAAGTTTTTGTAATTCCTGTGAGAGGAAAAGGACTTTGGGATGCCATTTGGGGTTTTGTCGCTGTGGATAAAACGATGACCATTGAAGGTGTTTATTTTGATCACAAAGCTGAAACACCGGGACTTGGTGCCGAAATCAAGCAACGATACTTTATGGATGACTTTACAGGAGAGAAGTTCTTGGACGGTGAAGCATTTGAAGGTATTACTGTTGCAAAAGGAAATAACGATCCAAAGAATGAAGATAAAACCGATAACGAGGTAGATGCTTTGGCGGGAGCCACCATCACAGGTGATGGAGTGACAGCCATGTTGAAAAAAGACATCCGCATGTACGTACCTTATTTTAAATCTTTACAATAGACTATGGCAATTCTATCTAAAAAAGACAGCAAATTAATACTGGATCCTCTAGCCGATAACAACCCTATCACCATACAGGTATTGGGTATATGTTCGGCATTGGCGATTACTGCTCAGTTAAAACCATCCATCGTGATGGCGATTTCGGTGATTTTCGTAATGGGTGTTGGAAATATCGTGATCTCATTGATGAGAAACATCATCCCTTCCAAGATTCGAATTATTGTTCAGTTAGTCGTTGTGGCAACTCTGGTGATTATTGTAGATCAAGTGCTGAAGGCATTTGCCTATTCCCTTAGTAAAGAACTGTCGGTGTTTATTGGATTGATTATCACGAACTGTATCATCATGGGTCGATTTGAAGCCTTTGCTCTGGGTAACGGAGTATGGCGTTCCTTTCTCGATGGAGTAGGTAATGCATTGGGATATGGTGTGATTCTTATCATCGTTGGGTTCTTTAGAGAGTTACTTGGTTCGGGTACTTTATTTGGATTCAAAGTATTGGGAGACCCAGTTGAGAAATCGGGGCTATATGCCATCGGTTATGAAAATAATGGATTTATGGTATTACCTCCAATGGCACTAATCGTGGTTGGAATTATTATCTGGGTTCAGAGAAGTAAAAACAAAGCATTAATCGAAGAAAACTAGTAGGCAACAGCCGAATTCAATAGTATGGAACATTTAGAATTGTTTTTTAAATCGGTATTCGTGGACAATATGGTCTTCGCCTATTTCCTCGGAATGTGTTCGTATCTGGCCGTATCGAAAAAAGTGAGTACAGCAGTGGGTCTTGGAGCCGCAGTGATTTTCGTATTGACGGTGACTGTACCACTTAACTGGTTACTCGACACTTACATATTGCAAGAAGGTGCTTTAACCTGGTTAGGCCCTCAATTTGCAGACTACGACCTTGGCTTTCTATCCTTTATCCTCTTCATTGCAACCATTGCAACTATGGTTCAGTTAGTAGAGATAGTAGTAGAGCGATTTTCACCGGCTTTGTATAATTCGTTAGGTATATTCCTTCCGCTTATTGCAGTGAACTGTGCCATCCTTGGTGGTTCACTATTTATGCAGTCTAGAGAAATTGAAAGTTTCTCTTTAGCACTTAATTATGGGTTTAGCTCAGGAATAGGATGGTTCTTGGCAATTCTAGCAATAGCCGCCATTCGAGAAAAAATTCGTTATTCGAACGTACCTGCTCCTTTAAGAGGCTTGGGTATTACATTTATTATTACCGGACTTATGGCAATTGGTTTTATGAGTTTCGGTGGAATGCTAACCGGAGGTGATGAACCGGTGGAAACAGAGCCTAAATCGGCTGTGATAAAAGAAAAAATTGAAAAAGAAAGTGAAACGGTTGAAACGGCTGTTTCAGAAATAAAAAATTAGACTATGTTTTTAGCAAGTACATTGGGTGTTGTTGTGGCAACAGTTGTTGCTTTCTTGGTATTGGTGTTGCTTTTAGTGGCGTTACTTCTTTTTACCAAACAAAAATTGTCTCCATCGGGTCCTGTAAAAATTACGATTAATGATGAAAAAGTAATAGAGGTTCCTTCGGGAGGTACATTGTTATCGACTTTAGGAAACCAAAAGATTTTCCTTCCTTCGGCCTGTGGTGGAGGTGGAACTTGTATTCAGTGTGAATGTCATGTATTAGAAGGTGGAGGAGAAGCTTTGCCTACCGAAACACCTCACTTTACTCGTAAGGAGCTGAAAGAAGGTGCAAGACTTTCTTGTCAGGTGAAAGTAAAGCAGGATATGAACGTTCATATTCCTGAAGAAGTATTTGGAATTAAAAAGTGGGAAGCGACAGTTGTGAGAAATTACAATGTAGCTTCTTTTATTAAGGAATTTGTGGTAGAAATTCCTCAAGATATGAACTACAAGGCAGGTGGATATATTCAAATTGAAATTCCACCGTGTGAAGTGAAGTATAGTGAAATGGACATCACTGCTCACCCGGAAGAACACGATTCTCCGGATAAGTTTCAAGCCGAGTGGGACAAATTTGGACTTTGGCCATTGGTGATGAAAAACACCGAAGTGGTAGAGAGAGCTTATTCCATGGCTTCTTATCCTGCCGAAGGTCGTGAGATCATGCTAAACGTTCGTATTGCTACCCCACCATGGGATAGAGCAAAAAACCAATGGATGCAGGTAAATCCTGGTATTGCTTCTTCCTATATCTTCAATTGTAAAGAAGGTGACAAGGTGACCATCTCTGGACCCTATGGAGAATTCTTCATCAATCATTCGGAAGCGGAAATGCTATACGTTGGTGGAGGAGCCGGAATGGCGCCTATGCGTTCTCACTTATATCACCTGTTTAATACTTTGAAAACAGGACGTACCGTTACTTACTGGTATGGGGGTCGATCAAAAAGAGAGCTCTTCTATATTGAGCATTTCAGAAAATTAGAGCGCGAATTTGACAATTTCAAGTTTTATATGGCACTTTCCGAACCCTTAGAGGAAGATAATTGGAAAGTGAAAAAAGATATTCAGGACGAAGAAGGAGATGGATTCGTCGGATTCATACACCAAGTGGTGATTGATAATTATTTAAATCATCATGAAGCACCAGAGGATATTGAATTGTATTTCTGTGGTCCTCCACTAATGAACCAAGCAGTTCAGAAGATGGGAGAAGATTTCGGAATTCCGGATGAAAACATCCGCTTCGATGACTTTGGAGGGTAATAATACCCCTATTATAACATTAAAAAAGCCGCTCTGAATAGAGTGGCTTTTTTTATGAAGTGAAGTAAAAAATGAGTCTTATTTTTTTTCTAAAAGAATAATATCAGAATACTAAATTAGCCATCTTGTTTACTATCAGGAATTTAATTCGGATAATTCCCGTATATACCATAAATTTATACGACCAATTCTCCCTAATATTGAGGTCATGATTAGAAAGTACTCCCTTATATTCTTGCTATTAATCGTTGCTGCAACCTTAAATTCGCAATCCAATCCACAAAAAGATATTTCCGAAGCCTATATCCCATGTGATAACCCAACAAAAATTTTACAACCCACCAACTTCTTTATTTCCAAACCGGTAAGAGATATGCCGGTTTGTGATGATCGAATCACCTTCGACGGACTTATCGTTCCGAAAGACGGAGTGGAGACCTCCAATGAGATGAGTGAGAAACGAAAGCGAAAATTGGCGTATCTCAATTCGGCAGGCAAAAGTCCGACCACTGTTGATCCCTTAATTCAGGATCCGGAAAGATTTATACATACCTCCGATAACAGAGCTCCAATAGTGAGTTTTGAAGGCCTTGGATTGAATGTATCACCACCGGACCCAACCATGGCAGTAGGCCCCAATCATATAGTGACGATGGAAAACGGACAATGGTCTGTTTATGATAAAAATGGAAACATGGATCCTAGTTTTCCAAAATTATTAACCGATCCACTAAGTACAGCTGGAAGCACCGCTAATGCCGGAGACCCTATTGTGATGTATGATCGGGAGGCAGATCGTTGGTTTATATCACAGTTTCAATTACCGGGGGACGATGTGTTTCTCTTGGGAATTTCAACAACACCGGATCCAACAGGATCCTATTATGTGTATGAATATCTGTTAACTGCTGGAAATGATTATCCGCACTACGGAGTTTGGGGTGATTCTTATGTAACTGCCGGAAATTTTACGGGTGCGCAAAAAGTATATACGTTTAATCGAACTAAAATGTTAGCTGGAGATCCCACTGCTGAAATCGTAGGATTCTCACCAGCTGGTCTAGGGACTGCAGGATTCGCTGCCCCGATCCCAGTGCATTCGGAAGCGGCGGGCACGGCAACAGGTGATATCAAAATAGTTTTTTATCAGGATAACGCCTTTGCCGGAATCAACACAGATCATATAGGTATGTGGAATATAGACATGGATTGGAGCAATATACCAGGCTCTACCATTTCAGCAAAAAATGAAATACCCACTGCTGCTTTTGACGCCTTAATCGCCGGTGGATTTGCCAATTTGGCCCAACCGGGTACGGCCCAAAGAATCGATGCCATCGTTGGTGCGGTGATGAATATGGCACATTGGTATGAGTTTGGCACACATCAGTCGATTGTTTTGAATTGGGTCGTGGAAGTTGTCGATGGAAGTCAGATTTCCGGAATACGATGGGTTGAATTACGAAGTCTAGACGGAGGAAGTACATGGAGTGTATTTCAGGAGGGAACCTTTACAGACCCCACCGGCAGTGAATCGGTATTTATGGGATGTATTTCTATGGATATGAATGGAAATATTGGACTGGGTTATACCAAAACAGGAACTTCAACATTTCCATCTTTGTTTTATACAGGAAGATTGGCAGGTGATACCATGGGTTCTATGAGTGTTGCTGAACAACTCGTAATAGCAGGATCCACTTCGGTAACAATAAACGACCGATATGGTGATTATGGCCAAGCCGTGAGAGATCCAAGTGACGACCTAACTTTTTGGGTTACTTCGGAATATTCCGGGGCTCCAGACAGAAGGACTCGCATTTATTCGTTTGAAATTGCATCTTTGGCGGCTCCGTCTATCGGATTTGCAAATACTGCGGTAAGTTCACCGGAAGGTTCTGAATGCGGTTTTGTCGATATAACGGCTACTTTAAATATTGGACAGGCGCCATCGGCCAATGCAGATGTGAACTTAGCCATAAACGGAAGTGGAACGGCAACTTCAGGAGAAGATTTCGATCTTCTTACCTCCAGTGTGACTTTTCTGGCCGGACAAACTACCAGTCAAGATGTGACGGTGAGAGTTTATGAAGACGGATTTATTGAAGGTGATGAAACTGTGGTCATCGATTTCACTGTAAACCCTAATGGCGGTGATGCCGTTTCTAATCCAACTTCAGACACGTTTACGCTTACTATCAATGATGACGATACAGCTGTGTCGCCAACTACCTCGGTAAGTCTATATTTCGAAGATTTCGATGATGGAATGTTTGATGTGACTACTTCCGGAAACGCCGGTTCCGATTTATGGGCTGCGGGCAATGCTGGAGCGGCAACAAGTTCGTTCTGGAACACTACCGGAAATAGTACCGTTTTTGCTTTTACCAACGACGATGCCTGTAATTGTGATAAAGGAAATGATCTATTGACAACCAATGTGTTTAGTATGGTAGGACCTTACAGTTCTGCAACACTAACTTTCGATCACGCTTTTTCAGATATTGGAGGTGAAATAGGAGATGTATTGGTGAGTACCGGAGGGCCTTTTACTTCCGTTTTAGCGCTAACCAATACTTCAACGGCAAATGGAGGAGGTTCCTTCACCACCCCTTGGGTAAATGGCATCACTTTCGATATGACGCCGTATATTGGACAAGCCACCGTGCAGGTACAGTTTAGATACAATGATGGAGGAGCTTGGGCCTATGGAATGGCAATCGATAACATATCAATTTCAGCAGAAACAGCAACCGATGTACAAACTGCGGTGAATTCGGGAACGCCCGATCAAATAAATATGAATGCCTCGGGTACGGTTTACTCAGTTGATCCAGCCTCGAGTGACGTAATGCTAACGATAGACAATAACAATACCATAGATTATGGTTGTGTTGATATTTCAGTTTCGAGAGCAGGTACAAATGCACAATCGTACGCGGGAAGTGTGACACCGGATTTGGTGATGGATAAAACATTTACGCTTTCTCCAACGAATACCACCGGGGGAGGAAATACAGATGTAACCTTTTATTTCACACCTGCAGAGATTTTAGGATGGGAAGGTATTACCGGATTCACAAGATCTCAGATTATTATAGGTCGTGGAAATGCCAGCGGAGTTATTGAAACGTCTCCGGTTGTCGTCGGATCTTTTGGTTCTAATTTTACATTGACGGGAAGTTTCTCTGGACTTAATGGAACCTTTTACTTCGGAACCAATAATACATTCTTTAGTTGTTTGGGCGGTGTAAAAACATGGAACGGAGCCAATTGGTCTCCTGCCGGAGCACCCGATCAAACCAATTCGGTGGTTATTGCCGGAAATTATGATACTAGCCTTCATGGGAATTTAGTAGCCTGTGATTTAACCGTTAACAATGGATTTACGCTAAACGTTTCTGCAAATAACTTCGTTTCCGTAGAAACAAATATTGTTGTAAACACAGGCGGAAGCCTTATCGTACAACACCAAGGTAGTCTGGTGCAAACGGATCCGGATGCAACTGTTACCAATAATGGAACTATTAACGTGCTATTAGACACTCCAAATCTCGCCTCTAGAGACTTTATGATAATGGGTGTTCCGATGGACTCTGAAACGCGGCAAGACGTATGGGGGCCGGCATTTATTGTTTTAAACCACAATACCATTGACTTTGTGCCCAATCCCGATGTGGCAACCCAATTCCCGGGTGCAGAAAACTTTGCGGACGACAACAACAATTTCTGGACCTTCTATAATACGGGTGGTTTGGATGTTGGTGAAGGATATTTGGTACGTCCGCAAGCCGGCTATGGACAACCAGGAGGTGTTTTCAGTTATACCTATGGTGCCAACGGCGGTACGCTGAATAATGGCAATGTGAACTTTAATGTGATTTACAATACACCCGGACCAACGGCTGCCGATAATAAGAATGCCAGTCCGAATGTACTTGCGAATCCGTATCCGAGTCCGATTTCAGCAAATGATTTTATCAATGCGAATCCTATGGTAGATGAGGTTTTCTTTTGGGAACATCTCACGCCACCAAGTCCGAATTTACCGGGTGCCGGATCTATGAATTTCTCTATGGAGGATATTTCGATGTATAATTTATTGGGAGGAACGGCTGCCGGGAATCCACCAGTGCCCGCCACCGAGCCAAATGGGGTAATTTCTACCGGGCAGGGCTTTGGGATTAAGGCCACGGCAGCGGGAAATGCATTTTTCAGTAATACAATGAGGCGCACTTCCGGTAATGTTACGTTAAGAAATCAAGATAAAGACAGGCTTTGGCTTAAGGTTGTGGAGACAGAATACGCCATGGGAGGAACCACTTTGATTGGTTTTACCGAAAATACAACTGCTGGATTGGATAGTGGTTACGACAGTCGTCGTCTCGCTAAAGTAGTGTCTATTTATAGTCATCTGGAGGATGGAAGTCAAGAACTGGCTATTCAAGCCCGAGAATCGTTTGAAAGTGGGATAAAAGTTCCGGTAGGATTTTCTACTCTTATGGATGCCAATCTCACTTATAAAATTTCCATCGATAAAATAGAAGGTGAGAATTTAGATACGGCTACGGTGTATTTGTTGGATAATTTTACTCAGCAGCTACACAATCTTAGCAATGGAGCCTATTCATTCACTAGCAACAAGGGAACATTCCACAGTCGATTTACACTACAATTCGAGAGTTTACTGGCTATTGAAGAAAATTTGACCGATTCAATTCAACTTTTTCCAAATCCGGTCAACACACAACTAAATATCGAATCTTCTTCAGCAACAATTAGTAAGGTCAATATTTACGATATTCAAGGCCGAAAAGTGAACGAACATGTATTTTCCGGAGTAATGGAATTACAGATTAACACGAGTGGATTAAGGACTTCAGTGTACTTTATTGAAATTATTACTGCGGAAGGAACCCTTATTAAGAAAATCATAAAGCACTAAATCGACCTGTTTAAAGTCCTATAAAAACACCCCGATATATACGGTGTTTTTTTGATGAGTTTAAAAAATTGTAGCTTATTTCTGAAAATACATCGAATTTTATCGATAAAAAGTTGTATAAATACGATAAAATGCTATTTTTGAAAATTAAACTAAAGAAATTAGTCCCCAAAATGCACCTATTATGAAGAATTTTAACCTGATAAACAGAGCGAACTATCTGAAAAGTGTGGTATTGCTATCACTTTTTGGCTGTTTTATTCTCCCCTCAACCACTACTGCTCAGTTGAAGGCGCAAAAGAATGATAATCCGCCCTCCAAGATAAAATTGGTAGAGCAAATTGCGAAGAATACCAAAAATGACGTCGAATATGTGATCACTTCCGAACATGTGAGTCGGACCAGTGGAATACATCACATTTACGTTCGTCAAGCCGTTAACGGATTGGAAGTTTATGGAACAGAATCGAGCATCCATTTAAATGCGAATGGTGAAATATTCAAGTTAAACGATAACTTCGTTCCCGAACTTACTAATAACACTAAATCGGCAACTCCTCAACTTAGCGCTGCCGGAGCCGTTCAGGCAGTAGCCCAACAAATGGGATATAACTTTCAAAATCTTTCTCAATTAAAGAAGGAAGATGACTCTGAAGCTTATGTGTTCAATAGTGCCGGAATATCGGGCGTCGACATTCCAGTAAAATTGATGTATTACCACAGACCTAACCAGTCCACCGCATTAATTTGGGAACTATCTATTCAGGAATTAGATACATCGGATTGGTGGAATTTCAGAGTGGATGCCTCTAGCGGAAATATTATCGATAAAGACAATTTTACTGTGTATTGTTTTGAAGATGATCATAATCATGAGGAACTAGAAAACACCAATGCGGAAATTGTAGAAGCTCCGGTTTTTTATACCGTTGAAAATAATTCAATTTTGGTTGGTGCATATAATGTTTTTCCGATGCCAATCGAAACACCAAATCACGGAAGTCGTTCGATTGTGAGCAATCCCGAGGATTTAACTGCTTCCCCTTATGGATGGCATGATTTAAATGGTGCAGCCGGTTCAGAAACATCAAATACCTCCGGAAATAACTGTTTTGCCTACGATGATGATAACAACACAAATAGTGGAACACCGGTAAATCAGTCTTCTGCCGGACTTAATTTTAATTTTTCATTTAATCCAGTGTATTCAGCTGGAACGCAGTCGGAATCTGCTGCTGTAACCAACCTATTCTATTGGACCAACATCATTCACGATGTAGTCTATCAGTATGGTTTTGATGAAGTTTCTGGTAATTTTCAGGAGAATAACTACGGAAACGGTGGAGCAGCAGGTGATAGTGTAAATTCTGAAGCACAAGATGGTTCAGGAACTTGTAACGCGAACTTCGGAACACCATCGGATGGAGGTAATCCAAGAATGCAAATGTATGTTTGTGGTTCTCGGGATGGTGATTTTGATAACGGAGTAATAATTCACGAATATGGACATGGTATATCCAATCGACTTACCGGAGGACCAGCCGCTGCCGGTTGTCTAGGAAACCAAGAACAAATGGGAGAAGGATGGAGCGATTATTACGGTCTTTTGCTTACTATGGAATCGGGAGATACGAGAAATGACTCACGTGGAATAGGTACCTGGCTCGTAGGAGAAGGTGCGAATGGTCCCGGTATTAGAACGTATCCCTACAGCACCAATTTTGCAGTAAATCCCCACACTTATAACGATATTACCACAGAAGCGGTACCTCACGGTGTTGGTTCAGTATGGTGCGCAATGCTTTGGGAAATGACATGGGATCTCATTGATCAGTATGGATTTGATACCGATTTCTATGGTGGAACCGGTGGAAATAACATTTCACTGAACCTAGTTACGGAAGGAATGAAATTACAGCCATGTAGCCCTGGATTTGTTGATGGGCGAGATGCAATTATCGCTGCCGATGCGGCTTTATACGGGGGTGCTAACGAATGTCTAATTTGGGAAGCTTTTGCTCGTAGGGGCTTAGGATATAGTGCTTCTCAAGGTTCATCCGGTAGTCGTGCAGATGGAACAGAAGCCTTTGATTTACCTCCAGGTTTGGGTACTCCCACTTTGGAGACTATTAGCAACGTCTGTATTTCCTCCGGTGTTCAAACTGGTTTAGGAGGCGGGACACCTGCTGGTGGAGTTTACAGCGGAATAGGAGTTACCGATGACGGAAATGGTTCCACTTACACCTTTGACCCCTCAGTAAACGGCGTGGGAACAGTGGTTGTAACTTATACGATCACCAACTTATGTACTGGTGGTTCTGAAAATGATACAGATACGATTGATGTTGGTGATTCAAATCTAGTTATAACTTGTCCCGGCGATGTGAATACATGCTATCCAGATTTCACTTACGAATTTCCCCGTCCTAATGATGGTTGCTTCGGAAGAAGTAGCAATCGCGTATCACAAAATACTCAAGAAGTGGTTAACAATGGTATAGATTGTGCCGGAGAATTGTCAGGGCATTTAAGAAGATTTAACTTAGCAACCGAAGGTGTGGTTAGAGACTATTTAGTGACCGGTATCGATGTTGGAATTAATAGTACTACGGGGGCGAATATAACCGTGAACCTCTATCTAGATGCCAACATTCCAAATGCGATTACAACATATACAGTTCCAATTTCAGGATCTGTAACTCCTTATGCTTCTGTAACAGATGCTGTTCCATCTGGATCTAGTTTTGTGCATGAAGTACCTATGAATGTGTTCTTACCGGCAGGAACTGCTTTTACCGTAGAGGTGATTTCTCCAGCTACGCAGGACTTTATGATAGGTTATAATGATTCTGGGGTGACCAATACTCCCAACGATACTCAAATTGGTTACACCAGTTGTATTGGAGGATTGGCCTATTCAGATTTATCCGATTTCAATCTAGGCGCAAATGCAGTCTTAATTGCTGTTGAAGGTACTGAAAGTGATTTCCTTACTACAGTTCAAACAGCTGGATTACCGCCTAACTCAACCTATCCCCTGGGAACTACAACTAACACATTTGAGACCACCGATAGTGTAAGCAGTAATACAGTAAGCTGTTCATTCGATGTAAATGTCCTTGGAAATTCCGTAACTACTTATGCTGGCGGTACTTGGTCTTCAGGTGCACCAACGAGTACAGCAGTTGCTATTTTCTCTGATGATTATAACACCTCGGGCCCAGGTAACTCAAGTATTGATGCGTGTGAATGTGAAGTGGATGCGGCAAGAACCGTAACTGTGGCTGCAGGTGATTATCTAAATGTGCAACAAGATATTACGGTCAACGGTTCTCTTATTGTAGAACACACCGGTAACGTTGTACAAACAGACGATAATGCGGTTGTTACCAACAACGGAACGATCAATGTACAATTAACCACTCCAAACCTAGATTCTCGCGACTTTATGATTATGGGATCTCCCATGGACTTGGAAACACGAGGAGGTATATGGAGCTCGGCATTTTTAGTTCTCGATCACCAAACGGGTAATTTTGTACCCAATGCGGCAGTTGAAGCTGCTTTTCCGGGTGCAGAGAACTTTGCAGACGATAATTACGACAACTGGGTACCAATGAACTTACCGGATCCTCTAAATCCGGGAGAAGGATTTTTAGTACGACCTCAATCGGGTTACGGACAACCGGGTGGTGTATTTAATTATACCTACGGTGCCAGTGGTGGAACCCTAAATAACGGTCAAGTTAACTTTAGTGTGCTTTATAACACACCAGGCCCCACAGCAGCCGATAATAAAAACGCGAGTCCGAATGTATTGGCTAATCCTTATCCAAGTGCCATTTGGGCCAACGATTTTATCAGCGCCAATCCAATGGTGGACGAAGTATTCTTCTGGGAGCATCTTACCCCTCCTAGTCCTTCTCTGCCTGGAGCAGGTTCTATGAACTTCTCTATGGAGGATATCTCTATGTATAATTTAGGAGGAGGAACAGCAGCGGGTAATCCGCCGGTTCCATCCACCGAACCCAATGGATTTATCTCTACCGGACAAGGATTTGGAATCAAGGCCACAGCAGCCGGTACTGCCGTGTTCAATAATTCCATGAGAAGAACCACCAATAATAATACACTTAGAGATCAGGACAAAGAACGTATCTGGTTAAAGCTAATAGATACCCAATACGAAATGGGGTCAACAACCCTTATTGGTTTCAATGAAAGCGCTACGGCCGGATTGGATAGTGGATACGACAGTAGAAGATTGGCAAAGATCGTTTCGATTTACAGCCACTTGGAAGATGGTTCTCAGCAATTGGGGATCCAAACCCGTGAAGCTTTTGAAACTGGAGCACAGGTACCCCTAGGTTATTCCACACAGATGGATGCCAACCTAAGCTACAAGATCTCTATTTCAAAGTTGGAAGGAGAGAACTTAGAAAACGCCAATGTGTATCTTATCGATAACCTAACAGGCGATATCCATAACCTAAATGATGGAGCTTACAGCTTTACAAGTGATAAGGGAACCTTCCATAATCGATTTATGCTTCAGTTTGAAGTGGAAGAGATTTTAGGTCCGGGTGAAAATGCTTTGAGTAGTGTGTTGATTTATCCTAATCCTGCTTCCGATGAATTGACGATTGTTTCTCCGAATGCATTTATCAACAACGTTGAAATATATGACATCCGAGGTAGAAGAATGCAGCAACCAGTTCCAAACGGGAAAAATACTTGTAAGATGGATGTGAATAATCTTGAAACTGCAGTTTATTTTGTTAAAGTGATCACAGATTCTGGTACTATCACGAAGAAAATGATCAAGAAATAACGAATGTTCTAATTATAAATAAACCCTCGACTTCCATCGAGGGTTTTTTATTTTCTACACCTAATTGGTTTAATTAGCATTGATAAAATTTGCTAAAAAAATTAGCGTAATAATCTCATATTGAGCTTAATAATTGTCTTTAGACTGAAGGACAACGAAAAATTTTTCCATTGATCGAATAAAATAGAGTTTGAACGTTCAACATTTTCCATAAGAGCAACTTTTAGCTATATTTAGTTCATTATTAACTCCTTAAGTAGAAAGCTATGAAACGATCCTCACATCAGCTTCGTAGCCCCAAATTTCTTTTTATCATTTTATTCTTATGTTTTGGAATTGCCTCTGCACAGGTAGGTATCAACACAACTTCCCCTACTGAAATGCTTGATGTGGACGGTAATATTAAAATGTCGGGTGCAATAATGCCCAACAATGCTGCTGGAACCTCAGGCCAATTACTGACTTCAGCTGGGGCAGGAAATGCCCCAACCTGGGGAGCCAACCTTTCTAATGTTACAGACATTACACGTTATGGTGCTACGGGCCCCACCCTATCGCCCAATACCGTTTATAGTATTACTGTTGGTATTCCGGGGATTACTATCCAATCTACGGCAATAATCACCATCACCGGAAACTGGACAAGCGATATTTGGGATGATCTTACCATTCATAATATTGAAATGCGCACCAATGAAGTACGATTTGCTATAAGTAATAATACGCCGGCCATAGGAGGTACTATCTATCCAAGTCTTGCTTACAACATTACAATTATTCGTTAGATATGAAAAAATTGTACATTTTCTTCTTTGCAATGTTTTCTATTTGTGCGGTTTTTTCTCAAGAGAAAGAGGCGATAAAAAATAATTCGTTTCCGTTGGATGAAAGACAAAATGTTAAAACCGAAGTGATGGATGCGATATTATTGGTATCATTGAAAGATTCAAATAAGTCCCAAGAATTAAAAAATACAATTCAATTGGATTCTGAAATACAACAAGCATCTTCTAAAACGAGAGTTGCCACCAGTTTGCTTGCTACAAACTCATCAGCCTTAAAGGTGAAGTTTCAGGAACAACAATTCGTGTCCCAAAAGAACAATGCAAATACGCAAAGTGGGATGAAGTTTGTTAAAGTTCCACCAATAAAAGCCGTAAAAATTGATCAATAATCTCGTGTCGAACACTTTTTAACTATAAACATTTCTATTACACTTAAATAAGCAAAACATATTTTAAAAACTTCCAAAAAGACCTCTTAAATTAAATAAGAGGTTTTTTTCAATGTGAATTTCCGCAGAAAAAAATTTCAAAATAGTGATTACATAAGTCGTTTGAAGGTTGACTAACCAATAAACATGTAAAACTATGCCCAATGGTGTAGTTTTTAAAATCATTTACTTATGAAAACACTAATACTATTATTTGCCTCAATTGGATTTTGCTTAACCAGCCAAGGGCAAAATTTTACAGAAATTGTCAAATTGGAATCAGATGATCAGCAATCGGACGACAACCATGGAATTTCCGTCGCGATTTCGGGAAATTATATCATTTCAGGAGCCTGGCACGAAGATCATGATGGAAATGGAGCCAATCCACTTAACAATGCCGGAGCAGCTTATATTTATCGGTACAATTCTACTTCTGATGATTGGACACAAGAAGCCAAATTAGTTCCTGCAGATAGAGAAGCCTTTGATGCATTTGGGATTTCAGTGGATATTAGTGGAACCTATGCCGTAATTGGAGCCGTGGAAAAAAACGCTGCTCGAGGTGCAGCCTACGTATTCGAAAGAAATAGCTCCGGAATTTGGGTTCAAGTGGCAAAACTTGAGGCTCCCATTCAACAATCCAGCGACCGTTTTGGTGCCTCCGTAGCTATTGACGGAAACAATATAATTGTGGGTGCCTATCATGAAGACGAAGATCAAAACGACGTAAATACTCTACAGAATGCAGGTTCGGCCTATATTTTCAGCAGAGTGACAGGAAGTTGGGGACTTAGTCAGAAAATAGTAGCTTCAGATCGAGATACGAACGATTACTTTGGTTATTCGGTTGGAATATGGGACAATAAAATAATCGTTGGTGCCTATAATAGAAATACAGCAACTTTGAACGAATATGGAGGAGCCTATGCTTTTACTTATAACGGAGTGGACTGGGAACAAACCAGAATCCTGGAAGCTGTCGATCAATATCTGGGCGATCGTTTTGGATGGTCGGTTGATGTTTACGAC
>JABDKT010000271.1 GCA_013002065.1 Flavobacteriaceae bacterium | reverse complement strand
TTAATGTAATAGGTATTGTTACAGGCAACGAGCTTGATGTCGTGTTTTTTAGAAAAATCAATGAGGGTACCATTTACTCGTCTTTCATCCTCTTGATTGTGCCTCATTATCTCGATATAAAGATCATCTCCAAATTGTTCTTTCCACCATAAAAGTGCCTCCTCCGCTTGTTTCTCACCAATATTCAAGACTTTGGAAGCAACTTCACCATAGAGGCTACCGGTTAAAACAATGATATCTTCCTTGTATTGTTCTACAACTTTTTTATCAATTCTTGGAACATAATAAAATCCTTTGGTATAGGCGATACTCGCCATTTTCGCAAGATTGTGATAGCCATTTTTATTTTTCGCTAACATCACAATTTGATAACCGTTGTCCTTATGACTACGATTCTCGTGATCCTCACAAACAAAAAATTCACAGCCTACAATGGCTTTTAATTTCTTGTGTTTGTCTTCTTCGGAAAGGGACTTATTGTAATCATTTACGGCTTTCGTAAAATGAAAGGCTCCCATCATATTTCCACTATCGGTAAGCGCTACGGCCGGCATTTCATTCTCGATGGCCGCCTGCACCAAATCGCGTGTAGAGGACGTAGATTGTAAAATTGAAAACTGAGAATGGTTATGGAGGTGAGCGAAGGCCGTCCCCTTTAGCACCTCCAGATTTTCGTCTATCTCTTCCGACGAAATTTCAACCGTTTCAGTTTTGGCTTCTTGGTGGGAACGAATTTCTTCGGAAGCTTTTTTGAGATTTATGTGTTGTAGTCCGATGAGCTCAATGGTCTTCGGATTGGCCTCAGAAAATTGCTCAAAATAATCGGGTTGAACATCTAATTCTTCCGCAGTAAAAATATTTCGTCGAATCAACTCGAGAAAGCAACGGGTGGTCGCTTCCACATCGGCGGTTGCATTATGCGCCTCTTCGAAAGGCTCGTTAAATAGGAATTGATGTAATTCGGTTAGGGTGGGTAATTTAAACTTACCTCCTCTACCTCCGGGAATCTGACAAAGTTGTGCAGTGGTTTCGGTGCAAGTGTCCAAAACGGGAAGTTCTGTCAAGGGTGTTTCCATTCCCATTCTGAAAAATTCACAACCCATGATGTTGATATCGAAACCAACGTTTTGCCCCACCACAAATTTCGTCTTCGACAAAACTTGAGCGAACTTTTCGGCAGCTTCGGCCAGCGGAATTCCTTTTTCTTTGGCCAATTCGGTTGAAATTCCATGAATTCTTTCACTATCGTACGGAATGTCAAAACCTTCCGGCTGTATTAAATAATCCTCATGTTCGATGATAACACCATTGCGATCGTGCAATTGCCAAGCTATTTGAATACATCGCGGCCAATTATCTGTATCGGAAATGGGCGCAGTGTAGCGCTTGGGAAGACCGGTAGTTTCGGTATCAAAAATTAAAAACATGAATTGTTTATTGACAGTGATTTCAGAAAAAGAAAGGAAAACTAAAAAGAAATTTTCCGAAGTAAAAATAAACAATCAGGTCTTTAAAGTGAAGTAAAGTTTTACACAATTGGAGGTTGTTATAAACAAAAAACCGGGCTGTTTCCAACCCGGTTCAAATTTATATTTTGATTAAAATTAATAGTTTACAAACAAATCTCCTTCGGTAATGGAATTCGCATCGGTTTCGAACCTAAAGAAGACTCTTAATTTGCGTGTACTAGTATTGTTAAAATTGATGGACATTTGCCCACTGCTTGTTACGTCCTCTTCTCCCTGAATGGAGAAAGTAGCTCCAAATCCAGGTGCACTCACCGGATAGTTCCCAGGCAAAGCATCTGAAGGAACACTTATGGCAATTACTTGCTCTCCTATCGCACCTTCCACCCTAATAGTGACACCATTATCGGAAGCCACTACGGTGTTTGCTTCGAAGACCTCACCATTGAGCTTGGCAATCATGGTCCCGTCGTTGTTCTGATTTTCATCCTGATAAATCTGTCCAGTCAGGAAATTGGCCTCAAAAAAGAAGCCGCGATTTACAGTAATGGAATCGATTCCCTCCTGTATGGCAGTGAATTGGAAAGTTCCTGTCAATAATCCACAAGATATACATCGGTCGGTTAACTCTATAGTACCGTTACCCGATGGGGACGTAGTATATACATTTCCGTTCGCATCTTCATAAGTAGCAAAACTAGCACTCCCGGAACCTAGATTATAAGTTCCTAATTGAGCTCGGTCTATTTGAAGGGTTAAAATTTCGTCCTGATTCACTCCCTGAAGGGTATAGGAGCCATCTTCGTTCTTTACAGCGCGCACTTCGTTAGCCTTAAAGAAAAGGCTGTCGATCATTCCCTGCATGGCAGGACTATTGTCTTCTATATTTTCACAACTAGAGAAGGCAATTATAGCTGTGAATAGGACTAAAACTATTCTTTTCATGGTATTTTTGCGTAAATAGGTTGTAACAAATATAAAAGAAAAGTTTAATCTACCTCATTTTCATTGAGATTTATAGTATATTTGCGCCCTCAAATAAATTATAACCGGGGTCGAGAACCTCAAAAATTAATTAGTATGCCAGTTAAGATTAGATTACAAAGACACGGTAAAAAAGGAAAACCATTTTATTGGATCGTAGCGGCCGATAGTCGCTCAAAAAGGGACGGTAAGTACCTTGAAAAATTAGGAACTTACAACCCGAATGTAAATCCGGCCGAAATAAACCTCGACGTAGATGGCGCGGTTCAATGGCTTCAAAATGGGGCACAACCTACCGACACCGCAAGAGCTATTCTTTCTTACAAAGGGGCAATGCTAAAGAAACACCTTGCAGGAGGTGTGAGTAAAGGAGCATTGACCGAAGAACAAGCAGAAGAAAAATTCAACGCTTGGTTGGAAGAGAAGTCTAAAGCAGTAGAAAACAAGCGCACCAAATTAGCCGATGCAAAAGCAAAAGCGAAAGCCGAGGCGTTGGAAGCTGAAAAAGCAGTTAACGAAGCTCGTACCGCAGTAGTTGAAGTTGCAGAAGAAGTAGCCGAAGCAACAACTGAAGCCGCAGAAGAAGTAGCAGAAGCTGTTGAAGATGCCGTAGAAGCTACTACCGAAAAGGTAGAAGAAGTAGCAAGCGCTGCTGAAGAAGTAGCCGAAGAGGCTGTGGAAGCAACTACGGAAGTTGTAGAAGAAGTAGCTGAAGCAGTAGAAGAAGCTGCTGAAGAAGCAACTGAAGAAGCTTCAAAAGAAGAGGAGTAAATTCCCAAACGATGCAAAAGAAGGATTGTTTCTTCGTAGGCAAAATCGTTAAAAAATACAGCTTTAAGGGAGAGTTACTTATCAAATTAGATACAGACGAACCCGAAACATTTATAGAAATGGAATCGGTTTTTGTGGAAAAACACAAAAATTTGATTCCATTTTTTATTGAAAAGTCTTCATTGCACAAATCAACCCTCCTTAGGGTGAAATTTGAAGAAATCGACAATGAAGCCGATGCCGATTCCCTTTTGGGGGCAGAATTATACCTCCCGTTGGATCTATTGCCTACCTTAAGTGGAAATAAATTCTATTATCATGAAATCATCGGATTTACAGCTTACGATTCCAAATTTGGCGAGATAGGAACCGTTACGGCAGTAAACGATAAAACATCACAACATCTCTTTCAAATCGATCACAAAGGAAAGGAAGTACTAGTTCCCATTAACGATGAGATCATTCAAAAAGTAGATCGAAATAAAAAAGAACTCCATTTAGATGTTCCGGAAGGGCTAATTGAACTATATATTTAATGTCCCAACCTTTCCAATTCAAGCAATTTATCGTAAATCAAGACCGTTGCGCCATGAAAATTGGTACCGACGGAGTATTGTTGGGAGCTTGGGTTGATGTGTCGTTCGAACCCGATAGCATCTTGGACATTGGTAGCGGAACTGGTATTATCGCCCTTCAGCTGGCCCAAAGATCATCGGCTGAAATTATCGATGCCGTTGAAATCGACGAAGATGCCTATGAACAATGTCAGGAAAACTTTGAAGCATCTCCATGGGGCGATCGCCTTTTCTGTTATCATGCGGCTATTCAGGAGTTTGCTTCGGAAATGGACGAATCTTACGACCTTATCGTTTCAAATCCGCCGTTCTATTCCGAAGATTATAAATCGGATGACATCGCAAGAGACACCGCGCGATTTAACGACGCTCTGCCTTTTCGGCACTTACTCGTATGTGCCGAGCATTTATTATCGGAAAAAGGAATTTTTGCGTTAGTCATTCCGAAGAAAGAGGAAAAAGCAATGATTGAATTAGCCAAAGAGGTTGGTTTATTCCCTAATCGTATTTGCCGAGTGAGAGGCACAATGACTTCCGAAGAAAAAAGGTGCCTCATCGAATTTTCTAGAATTCAAACCGAAGCTCAAGAAGAGACTCTCACCATAGAAACTTCCCGCCATAATTACACTCCTGAGTACATAGAATTAGTAAAGGATTTTTACCTCAAAATGTAGGTCTTTCGCTTTGGGATTTTTACATTTGTAACTGAAAATTTCTATCTATGAAACCCGATCTATTTGAAGCTCCCGACTACTACAACTTGGATGAGCTGCTTTCCGAAGAACACAAATTAATAAGAGATGCTTCCAGAGCATGGGTGAAGCGCGATGTTTCTCCAATAATTGAAGAAGCCGCTCAAAAGGCCGAATTTCCTAAGTCCATTATTCCCGGTCTTGCAGAAATTGGAGCCTTCGGACCTTATATTCCTGTGGAATATGGAGGAGCCGGGTTGGATCAGATTTCCTACGGGTTAATAATGCAGGAAATTGAACGAGGAGATAGCGGTGTAAGATCGACGGCTTCGGTGCAATCTTCCTTAGTGATGTATCCTATCTGGAAATACGGAAACGAGGAGCAACGGAAGAAATTCTTACCAAAATTAGCAACCGGTGAGTGGATGGGATCCTTCGGATTAACAGAACCCGATCACGGTAGTAATCCAGGAGGGATGGTAACTAGCTTTAAGGACAAGGGAGACCACTATTTATTGAACGGTGCAAAACTGTGGATTTCCAATTCACCTTTTTGTGATGTGGCCGTTGTCTGGGCAAAAGATGAAACTGGAAGAATCCACGGATTGATTGTGGAGCGTGGAATGGAAGGCTTTAGTACTCCTGAAACCCACAACAAATGGTCGTTAAGAGCCAGTGCGACGGGTGAGTTGATATTTCAGGATGTGAAAGTACCCAAAGAAAATCTCCTTCCTAATAAATCGGGATTGGGCGCACCTTTAGGATGTTTGGATTCGGCTCGATACGGAATTGCCTGGGGAGCCATTGGAGCAGCCATGGACTGTTATGATACAGCTTTGAGATATGCGAAAGAGAGAATTCAATTTGGAAAACCGATTGCAGCCTTTCAACTTCAGCAGAAAAAATTGGCCGAGATGTTCACCGAAATTACCAAAGCACAATTGCTAGCTTTCCGATTAGGACAACTTAAAAATGAAGATCGTGCTACATCGGCTCAAATCTCAATGGCAAAGCGAAACAATGTAGATATGGCCATAAAAATAGCGCGCGAAGCAAGACAAATTTTGGGCGGAATGGGAATCACCGGAGAATACAGCATTATGAGACATATGATGAATCTTGAAAGTGTAATTACCTATGAAGGAACGCACGATATTCATCTTCTCATCACCGGACTTGATATTACAGGGCATAACGCTTTTAAATAATTTCGGACAGAACTATTTAGAGCCCCTTTTGGGGCTTTTTTTATGCCGAATTGGGAGAAAGCGGTTCAAATTGTATCTTTAAAAAAACATTTCGAATGTCGTCACGTAAAAGAATTAGCCGCGCCTATCAAAGTGCTCCACGGATTTCCTATAATGACGATTCCAAATTCATTGTTTTTAGTGATTGTCATCGCGGCGATAATAGTTTCGCCGATGACTTCGCAAACAATCGAAATATATATTACCACGCCCTAAAGCACTATTACAACGAAGGTTTTACTTACTGCGAATTAGGTGATGGAGATGAACTTTGGGAAAACACAGAGTTCAAGTCCATTTTGGAAGCCCATAAAAACGTTTTTGAACTAATGCAGCTATTCTTCAAAGAGGACCGGCTTTATCGATTGTTGGGAAATCATGATATGGTTTATAAAAATGAGAATTACGTCAAGAAGCATTTATACACTTACTTCAATAAAATTACCGGAAAGGACGATCCACTGTTCCCCGGAATCACTTTTTCGGAAGGGCTTGTTTTACAACACCAAGAAACCGATCAGGAGATTTTTATGCTACATGGACATCAGGCCGATTGGATGAATTACCATGGATGGAAGTTCAATCGATTTATGGTGAGAGCACTTTGGCGACAATTACAAGTATTTGGCATTAGCGATCCCACCAGTCCGGCAAAAAATTATCGTGAATTAATTAAGGTTGAAAGGCGATGTAAGCAATGGATTATTGAAAACAATAATTTAGTGACTATTACAGGGCATACCCACCGTCCGCGATTTCCCGAACCACACGAAATACCGTTGTTTAATGATGGCAGTTGTGTTCATCCACGGAGTATAACCGGTTTGGAAATCGAAAATTGTGAAATCTCTTTAATTAAATGGGCGATAGCGACCACAGAAGATGGAACCTTGAAAGTAGTTCGGAAATTATTGGAAGGGCCACAAAAATTATGTGATTACATTCCTGTCACCTAAAAATCCCTGTTTTGTTGTATTGAAGTCGGGAAGGCCTTAGCCTCGGAATTTATTTTTCAGAATTAATAAAACCCATATTGAAAAGACCTCGCGCCGTCTCATAACTCAGTTCATTCTCCTGAGCTAATTGCAAGCTTTTTTCAGGATACTAAAAGGCACTATCTAAATACAATTGCCTTCAGCCCAATGAACTGGATTATGATTCGGGGGCCAATTGCACTTTTAAGCCTTCGAGTTCGCCATGAATATGAATTTGACATCCCAACCGGCTGTTGTCCTTCACATAGAAGGCCTCTGCTAACATCGCCTCTTCATCGTCGCTTCTTGCTGGGAGGTCATGGTCGCTTAACACATAACACTGACATGAAGCACACATCGCCATTCCACCACAAACACCTATCGTTCCTTCCGGAGCCAGTTCGTAAGACCGCACCACTTCCATAAGGTTCATATTCATATCGGTAGGAGCCAGCACCTCGTGAGTCGTGCCTTCTCTATCGATAATGGTAATGTTAATATCGGGGGCGTCCATTATTCGATAGCTTTTACAACTGCCTTAGGGGCTTCCTTTTTCGAGCCATCAAATCCTTGAACTCCTCCAACAGTGGTATATTTCATTACATATCTTTTATCGGGGAAAATTCTTTGGTAAGCACTTTGACACATTAAGGTTGCTTCGTGGAAACCACAAAGAATCAACTTTAATTTTCCCGGATAAGTGTTGACATCGCCAATGGCATAAATACCAGGAATGTTGGTTTGATAGTCTAAAGTATTGTCAACTTTAATAGCGTTTTTTTCGATCTCAAGCCCCCAATCGGCAATAGGGCCCAGTTTTGGTGCCAATCCGAAGAGCGGCACAAAATGATCACACTCCAGATCAAATGTATCTTCTCCTTGCCTCACAGTAACTCCTTCAAGATTTTCATCGCCTAAAATTCCGATAACCTCGGCAGGGGTGATTAAAGTGATTTTACCTTCGTTTTTTAATTCCTGAACTTTTTCCACACTGTCCAATGCTCCTCTAAACTCATTTCTTCTGTGAATTAAAGTTACGCTTGAGGCAACATTGGTTAAGAAAATACTCCAATCTAAGGCAGAATCTCCTCCTCCGGCAATAACCACTTTTTTATTGCGATAAAATTCGGGATCTCGTATGATATACTCCACTCCTTTTTCTTCATATTCTGAAATATTAGAAATTGGAGGTTTTCGCGGTTCAAAACTTCCCAGGCCACCCGCAATAGCTACGATAGGTGCCTGATGTTGAGTACCTTTATTTGTAGTGACGATAAAACTGCCATCCTCCTGCTTTTCGATAGTTTCGGCTCGCTCTCCGAGCGTGAATCCGGGCTGGAACGGCTCAATCTGCTTCATTAAATTATCCACCAGTTCTCCCGCCAGTATTTCGGGAAATGCGGGAATATCGTAAATAGGCTTTTTTGGATATATCTCAGAACATTGTCCGCCGGGCTGAGGCAGCGCATCGATAAGGTGACATCTTAGTTTTAATAATCCTGCTTCAAAAACAGTAAATAAACCCGTGGGGCCCGCGCCTATAATTAGAATATCTGTTTTTATCATAAAGATTCAACGTGTTTTTAAAGTCGCAAAAATTGCTTCAAAAGTTGAGAATTAACATGATTTTTATCAGGCTTCGACGTTGATAACCTGTTCTATTTGTGGAGCGTGTTTTTTTATGGTCATTTCAACACCACTTTTTAGGGTCATTTGATTGACAGAGCAACCCACGCAGGCGCCTTCCAACTGAACTTTTACCACTTTGCCATTATCAATAGAAAGCAGGGAGATGTCTCCGCCATCACTTTGAAGAAATGGGCGTATTTCGTTCAATGCTTCCTCCACTTTTATTTCCAGTTCCTTTTGTGTCATCGTTATTTTTTAACTGCGCTACAACCTGCCATGGTAGTAATCTTAATAGCTTCGGTTGGTGGCAGATTTTCATTTCGTTGAACCGTTTCAGAAACAACATTTCTTGTAATCTCTTCAAAAGCAGTTTCTACTTCGGTGGCTGTCTGTAGGGCGGCAGGGTGACCCGCATCACCGGCTTCTCTCACACTTTGCACCAAAGGAATTTCACCTAAAAAGGGTACTTCTAAGTCTTCCGCTAAGTTCTTAGCGCCTTCCTTTCCGAAGATATAATACTTATTCTGTGGCAATTCGGCAGGAGTGAAATAGGACATGTTCTCTATGATCCCCAACACCGGTACTTGAATGTTTTCTTGCTGAAACATAGCCACTCCTTTTCGAGCATCGGCCAAAGCCACCGTTTGAGGTGTACTCACCACCACCGAACCGGTTATGGGAAGTGATTGCATGATACTTAAGTGTATGTCTCCCGTTCCGGGAGGTAAATCGATAAGCATAAAATCTAATTCTCCCCAATGTGCATCAAAAATCAACTGATTCAACGCTTTGGCGGCCATGGGGCCTCTCCAAATTACTGCCTGATTTGGTTTGGTGAAAAAGCCGATGGAGAGCACTTTTACTCCGTAGTTTTCAATAGGCTTCATTTTACTCTTTCCATCAACATTAACCGATAACGGACGCTCATTAAATACGTCGAACATAATCGGAATCGATGGACCGTAAATATCGGCATCCAAAATTCCTACTTTGAATCCCATTTTGGATAGAGTAACCGCAATGTTGGCCGTTACCGTAGATTTTCCAACCCCGCCTTTTCCAGAGGCAACTGCAATTATATTTTGTATTCCCGGAATGGGTTTTCCCTTGATTAAATTAGGGTTCTGAGGTTTTTCCGGAGCTTCCACCTTAATATTTACCTGTACCTGCGCATCTTTTTCTACCTTTTCTTTTATCACCTTGATGATATCGGATTCGGCTCTTTTCTTTATATGCATAGCCGGTGTACTCATTTTAATATCCACAATCACCTCATCGGCAAAAGTGATAACATTTAAAACCGCTCCACTTTCCACCATATTCTTCCCTTCTCCAGCCAGAGTAATGGATTCCAACGCTTTGAGAACATCCTGTTTTTTTATCTGCATCTTTCTGAAAACAATTATTTAGATTAATTCTAAAGTGCAAATATACTCGTAAAACTTCGGAAAATAAAGCTCATAGATTGAAATGATTTATAGCAGAATAAACTTCTTTAAGCCTCTAATTCGTGGGGGTATATAAAAAAGCCGCTGTGGATTTCAGCGGCTTTTTATCATATTATGGGTCCAATTAATTCATATCGATATTGTTGATGCGTTTTTCGAGTTTTTCTAACTTCTCGTTCATTTTTTGCATCCTTTTCACTTGAGCCTCAACATTTTTTAATCTTTGTTCCTGTTGTTCCATAATGGTGACCCATTCGGTGCTTTTTAGCCCTACGGAAACATTAATCAATTTAGCATCTACTTTATTTGAGGAAGTCCACGCTTTCCCTATTACAAATTTTAAATCCTGAAGCGTAATTTCTTCCGAGGAAACCGCCTTCGCCATGCCATCGTTTAATCCCGATGCTACAATATAATCTCCTATCTCAACCTTTCCTCTTACCAAAGTGGGAACCTGTCCCATAAAACCTACCTTCTCATAGGCCTCAATATTTTCTTCATTCGGCATATTCCCTAAAACAATGGGTGCCATTGAAATGGTGAGTATGTGGTCTGCTTCTAAAGTGTTTCTGGATATCTTACCTCCTTTAACTCCAACTACTTCTCCATATTTGAAACTTTCTTCCGGATTCTCTTTTTCAAGCCATTCGGCATAGTCGGCTCCACGAGAGCCATAAACCGTTCCGTGGTTTTGAATTATTTCAGACTCGCCATCGACGGCTGTATCGTAACTTTCGATTCTACCGGCTACATCATTTCCCGCTCCATAAAAGGTGATAAAATTGTTATTTGAATTTAAATTTTCAGAAGCAATACGAATCGCAATTCCATCGGAACTACTCTCTCCAGTATTTTCGAATAACGCAATATGATTACCTTCGATTCCATTTCCGCCGCTAACTACGAGGTTACTCAAATTTAAATTGTTGTTGACCGTAAGCATCCCGTCAATTAAAACATCATCATCAAAAACCGCATTTTTAACTACCTGCAGCGTACCCGATAAGAAAGTAGGAGTCGCCTGAGTAACATTTAGGCCTTTGTTCATATTAGCAACGTCGTTTACGTCGAGGGTCCCGGTTAATAGAGTGAGATTTCCACCATCTACTTTAAGAGCCCCTGTAAGATTTGAGGTTCCCGTGATATCCATTCCTTGTCCTACGGTAAGTTTTCCACCCACGTTTTGAGCATTCGAAACGCTTGCATCACCAGTTACGATCAAACCGTCTTCCAAAAATGTTTCTTCAGCTACGGTAAGCGTACCTCCAATTGTAGTAATACTTTGAACATTTAATCGACCTAATAAATTAGTTTCGCCACCTACGGTTAAGGCACCCGTTAAATCGGATGCGCCACCCACATTGAGGTTCTGATTAACATCTGCGGTTCCTCCCACCGACAAATCTCCACCAAAGGTGCCGGCTCCAACGGCCGTGATATCTCCTCCGTTTGACTGGTCTCCCAAAACCGTAAGATTTTGATCCACCACGGTATTCTGAAATACTCTTAAGTCATCATCTATTTCGGTAAAACCACCTACCTGCAAGGCTCCTGTTAAGTTAGTATTACTTTCATTAAAAACATTTAAGTTACCATTCATGTCGGTTTTCCCCTCCACTGTTAGGTTTTCTCCCAAATAAGTTCTTCCTCCAACGTTGAGATCGTCAATAATATTGAGATCCTCACCAATGGTCATATCGCCAGTGATTTCAATATCGTTATTTAAAGTAGTCACACCTTCAACTATTACATCACCATTAAATACAGACGTTCCATCTATGGTCATATCTCCGGTTCCAATGATGTTTCGGTGAAAGGCATGTGGCACAAAGGTTAACTTTTGAAGACTTAAAAAGGAGTATCCCGTACCCACGTTTAAATCAATTTCAACATAAAGGTTTTTCGGCTTCCCTTCCCAGTCCAATTCGGTAAATAATTTTTCTGAAGTAGGCTCTCCTGCGCCAATAACAAGATTGACTAGTCCATAACTATCGGTGGTCGTTACCTGAGTTTCTTGGTACTCCACTACCTGTGCTTCATTCAGTATACTGAAACGCACCACTATGTCTTTATTGGCAACTACGTCGCCGGAAGTATCAAATCCCGGAACTTGCTGTCCTTCGGGATTAATAATTACCGCCTGATAATTTATCCCATCTGTTTGAGCAAATGACATTGCCGACAGAAGCAAGCAACTTACTATAAAAACTATCTTTTTCATCTTACATTATTTTTAATTCCTTTACTGAAGTTTCCTTCAGCTTTATTCTTTATCCTTTTTAGATATATCGAACAACAGTCCCATTCCGAAGTCATGAGAAGCATAGTCCAATTCTCCACCAGTACTACTTTTTTGAATTTGGGATCCGCTACCATAACGGTATTGTAAATAAACCCCGAGAGTTTCACTTACCTTATATTCGAAAGACACTCCTCCTCTCAAAAACACTACGATCGAGTCGAAATCTTCTTCTCCTCGTATGTTGAAAGCTTGATTATTCAACACTTGAGTGCCTTGAAGCATAAATTCGGGAGTGGCTGTCCCTTTGGCATGAAACGAAAAGTTATTAATGGTGAAAATGGTGATATCGACTCCTAGATGCAGATTCGCATAGGTAGTTTCCCATTCCAAATAATTTCCTTGAGTATTATCCGATCCAAACGCTCCGTAGGTATGAATCCCTGCTCCTCCAATAAACTTAAAAGATTCTCCTAATAAATTTATTCTAAGCCCGGCATCGAAATAAGAGTGATTCGCCGACTGTAAATTTTCTAAATCATTCGACAATACATCCTTAAAATTAAACGAGGTAATGGATTTTCCGCCTTCGATATAAAGCTCTTGAGATTGACCAACATTTGTTAGAAAAACACAGGCAAAAAGGAAGAGATAAATAGTTCTTGTATTCATACGATTAATGTCCTATTTTTTGATTATTTGTGCAGAAAACTCACGGTTTTCACTCATTATTTTTAGAAGATATGCACCTGTAGATAGAGTAGATAAATCCAATTCGTGAGAGGGCGCGGCATTTAATTGATGTCGTTTTATTTCCCGCCCTTGAATGTCATAAACCACCACTTCAATTCCATTTCTTAATTCTTCACCAAATGCAAGGGTCACCGAAGTTTTCACCGGATTGGGAAAAATAGTAACATCCAATGCACTGTCATCTTGGATAATTGATTTGATCAATATGGGTGGTTGTTGAAAGCCTTGACGCGTAGTAAAGTTTTCATTATAAATGGTACCAATAGCACCTTGTTGGCCTACACTTTCTGAAATATAAAATGATTTAGAATTCTGCGTAATTACGGTCGAGTTCCCACTCATAGTTAGAGCAGCACGTTGCTGCAGTTGTCCGTAAGAAACGGCCGTTACCGAAATAAATAGCAGACTAAAAATAAGTTTCATTGCGGTTAGGTTGACAATTTAAATCGCAATATAAAACCAATCATCGGATTAAAAAACTAAGTAGACAGGAATAGTGATTAAAATATTTGACTAATTAGTTACCCTCAAAGCTCTTTCCCAGGGTCCCAAAATAATTCTTCGAAGTTCTGTATCTGATTTCCTTTCACAACAACACCCTCACTTTCAAGAAGCTGTTGCATTAGATTGGTCCCTTCAAAATGATGTTTTCCTGTAAGTAAGCCCTTCCTATTTACCACTCTATGAGCAGGAACGTCGGGATCGTTATGCGAGGCGTTCATCGCCCATCCCACCATGCGAGCACTACCGGCAGATCCTAAATATCTTGCAATGGCACCGTAGGAGGTCACTCTCCCAAAAGGAACAAGTTTAGCCACTTCATGAACTTTTTTAAAGAATCCGGTCGATTCGCTCATTAGAGATTATTGATAATTTTAATAAGAGTTATGATTGAAATTACCAAAGTAATGAACCCAATAAGGTAATTGATGTTCATTTTTAGCAGCTTTTGCTCTTCTTTTTTTCTGAAAAATTGAACATAGATAGCCAACATAACAAAGGTTCCAAATCCCGAAGCAACCACAGCGGCCCACAATTCGGGTTGCCCAAATGAGAACCATCCAAAAGCACTAAAGGTCACACTAACATACACCCAATACGGCAATGGTAAAAGGTTGAGTGCTGCTAGCAATACACCGTAGAATAATCGGTTTGATTTAGATCGTTTTACGCCTTTCGGAACTTCTCTTCGAGTGTCTTTAGCGATAAAAAAGAAATACAATGTGATGCACAAAAAAATTCCCAATGCCGTTTTCTGAAGAAAGTCCACCACCTCCGGATGCATGTCCAGGTAGCGCGCAAAAAGCAAGGCCACATAAGTTTGAACACAAACGGTAATGCAAACTCCGGTGGAGAAAAGCATAGCCGATCTCCGTCCCGTTTTCATGCTAATTTTAGCGGCCGACATGTTTAATAATCCTGGTGGAATAACTCCTACGAGCGCAGCGAGAAAGCCTATCACAAAATTTAGGAGTATGGTCATTTAGTTAGTTTAACGATCAATATACACAATTATTTGAAACGCAATCGGAATCGAATGTAAGTGATCTTTTTGCTTTGTTCCAAATACTGGTTTTCATAAAACGTTTGTATAGAAGTGACCTCTTCCGGCACACCATCACTATGATAAACGTCGTGATTTGCATATTCAATTTCTTCTTCAATTCCGTGTAACAGCCCAAGTGTATAGCCATGTAGGAATTCGCTATCGGTTTTAAGGTGAATAATGCCTTTCTTTTGTAAAATTTTACGGTATTTGTCAAGAAAGCTCGCATTAGTTAATCGATGCTTGGTGCGCTTATATTTGATCTGTGGGTCCGGAAAAGTGATCCAAATTTCGGCGACCTCCTCTTTGGCAAAACAATGATCTATCAATTCAATTTGAGTACGTAGAAAGGCGACGTTGGATAATTTTTCTTCAATAGCTGTTTTCGCGCCTCTCCAAAATCTAGCTCCTTTGATATCGACTCCTATAAAGTTTTTCTTCGGAAATTTTCTCGCGAGGTTGACCGTATATTCCCCTTTACCACATCCTAGTTCCAACACTATGGGATGATCGTTTCCGAAGAACTCCTCATGCCACTTACCTTTTAAATTGAATCCTTGTTCCACGACCTCTTCACGGGTAGGTTGCACCACATTGGCAAAGGTTTCATTTTCCTTAAAGCGCTTCAATTTATTTTTACTTCCCACAGAATTAATCGTTCTTTAAAATTTCGATAAAATTAAGGAAATATTGAACGGGGAGTAGAATCCGTACCTTTGTTTTTCCACCGAATTAAGGAATTCAATTATAAATTCAAACACTTGAATACCCAAAAAACGATATTGGTAGCGCCTTTGCATTGGGGTCTTGGTCATGCGACTCGTTGTATCCCAATAATTAAGGCATTACTAAAGCATAATTTCAAAGTTCTACTTGGAAGTGACGGAGCCGCTCTTGAATTGCTTCGGAAGGAATTTCCGGAATTACCCTTTGTCGAATTACCTTCTTATAACATTTCCTATCCCAAGAAAGGTGAATATTTTAAGATCAAAATGTTTTTTAAACTTCCTGAAATTAAAGTTACCATTAAGGAAGAGCAAAAGATAATTAAGGAGTTAGTAAAAAATAAAACCATCGACGGAATTATAAGTGACAATCGCATGGGTCTACGAAGTAAGAAAGTGCCATCGGTTTTTATCACTCATCAAGTGAATGTGCTGTCGGGGAATACGAGCTATTTCAGCAGTAAAATACATCAGAAAATTATAAAGAAGTTCGACGCATGCTGGGTTCCCGATGTGGATGGTGAGGTTAATTTGAGTGGGAAACTAGGGCATCCAAAAAATATTGATTTTCCGATAACTTATATTGGACCCCTTAGTAGAATGTCGCCTAAACAACTTCCGAAGAAATACGATGTACTATTGTTGCTTTCAGGGCCGGAGCCACAAAGATCGTTGCTTGAAGATAAGCTAACCGAAGAATTCTTAAAAAGCGATTATAAAACTTTGATGGTAAGAGGTGTTGTGGAGGATCATATTTCAGCATACGAAAAAGAGAATCTCACTATTGTCAATTTTATGCAGACTTCCGACTTAGAAAAAGCGATTAATGAAAGTGCGTTAGTCGTTTCCCGACCTGGCTATACAACCATTATGGATCTGGCCGCTATGGACAAAAATGCCTTTTTTATCCCTACACCGGGACAATACGAGCAAAAATACTTGGCCAAGGAATTGAAAAACAAAGGGATGGTTGCTAGTTGTAAGCAGGTGAATTTCACTTTAGATCAATTGGAAAAGGTAAAGTTGTTCAAGGGGCTGAAGAATATAGACTTTACAAGGGATTACGTGCAGTTATTTCGCCTTTTCGAGGGTGAATGAAAATTCGGATCCTACGCCAAACTCACTTTCTACATAAATCTTTTCATCATGCGCTTCGACCAAATGCTTAACAATTGCCAATCCCAAGCCACTGCCTCCTTCTTTTCGGGAGCCGCTTTTATCAACGCGGAAGAATCTTTCGAATAGACGAGGAATATTTTCTTCGAGAATTCCTTCACCATTATCGGTGACTCTTACTATCACTTTATTTTTAATGAGATCCTCTATACTAACTTCTGTGGTACCATCATCTTTGCCGTATTTGATGGAATTTTCGATTAGGTTGGTCAAAATTTGTTGAATACGGTCTCGATCGGCGGAAACCATAATTCCCTCTTTGTATTCCAGATCGAATGTTAAGGTGATATTTTTTTTGGCTGCTTTAATTTCAAGTAAATCGAATACATTTTGAACAAGTTCTACGATATTGAACTCCTCGCGGGAAAGATTGAGATCTCCAACCTCCAATTTTGTGATCATATCCAAATCTTTCACGATATATATGAGTCGTTCTACTCCTTTATTGGCGCGCTGTAAATATTTCTTCCGAACCGCCTTATCCTTCATCGCTCCATCCAATAAAGTAAGAATGTACCCTTGAACCGTGAACAAAGGTGTTTTCAATTCGTGAGACACATTTCCCATAAATTCTTTACGGTAATTCTCTCTCACTTTTAAGGTCTCAATTTCTAGCTTCTTATTTTCAGCAAATCGTTCCACCTCTTTGGTGAGTGTTTCCATATCGGTGGTAATTCGCTGTTTATTGAAAGTAGTAGCATCGAGTAACTGAACATCGTCGTAAATCTTTTTTACACGATCGTAGATAAATTTTTCAACTCGGTATTGTATAATAAAAAAAGACAGTATGAAACAAATCACGAAGAAAACCAATAAGTACCAATAGTTCATCCCTTCGGTCAAGTAAAAAAAAACACTCAAAGCGAGTGTTAATAGTACCGATATCCAAGTTGAAGTAAACCCTGCAAATTGGTATGTTTTCTTAAATCCTATCGCCATTAAACTACAAACTTATACCCTACTCCTTTTACGGTTTTGAAACGTTCGTCGCCAATTTTCTCCCGCAATTTACGAATATGTACGTCAATAGTCCTACCTCCTACAACAACTTCATTCCCCCAGACACGATCCAAAATGTCTTCTCTTTTAAAAACTTTGCCGGGTTTGGACGCCAACAACGAGAGCAACTCGAATTCTTTTCTAGGTAAAATTATTTCTTGCTTGCCTTTTTGAACCTTGTATTCTTCTCTATTAATGACCAGATTTCCTAATTTGATATTTGCATCGGAAACATCTGCTTCCTTAAATCTTCTCAACAACGCTTTTACCTTGCTTAATAAAACTTTTGGCTTTATGGGTTTTGTAATGTAATCGTCCGCTCCTGCTTCGAAACCAGCAACCTGCGAATAATCTTCCCCACGTGCAGTTAAAAATGTAATTACGGTTTCGGATAATTCAGGGATGGCTCTCAGTTTTTCACAGGCTTCGATACCGTCCATTTCTGGCATCATAACATCGAGAATAATGAGATGAGGTTGGTGTTTCTTAGCCTTGGATATAGCTTTGAGGCCATTTTCAGCAGTAAAGATTTGATAACCCTCCGATGATAAATTATAACCAATAATTTCTAGAATATCCGGCTCGTCATCCACGAGCAAGATTTTGGTGTTTTTTTTCTTCATAATGAATCTCGCCTGTTGAGTTTATAAATATAACGCATATTCTTTTCCGCCAAAGATATTTACGGCTTGTTAACGATTCGGTAACATTGTGAAAGTAAAAGATAGGCTTATATATAAACATATTAACCTATTGTAAAACCTAACTTTATCTTCTGCAACTCTGAGGTATATTTTTTATCTTTACATTTCTTTTAAAAACCTTAACGAATGAAAAAAATTACTCTTTTGGCAGCTCTCTTAGTTGGCGTTGCATCTTTTGCTCAAATAGCAAGTACTAGTTTTGAAGAACCTGCTGTTTTTACCGTTCAATATATCGATTTATTGGATCCAAATATGGCTCATGGTTTGGCCGATAATGCAGACGAACCTTTTGTAAACTGGACAACCACAGGTGGTGAAATGGGCTTCTCCGCTCGTTATGAACCATACGATACTCCCGATGTAGGACTCACCGATGGTGATTTTGTGGGCGTAACCGATTTCGCAGCAACTGTAACAGCTTATACCGACGGTTTGCAAGGTTATCAAATTAGTGATGCCGACGGAAATTTCATTTTAGAATTTGACACTGTTGATTTAACGGGAACCTCAGCTCCGGGAATGAGTATTGATTACTTTATTGCTGAAACAGGTTATGAAGGAGATGGTACAGTGAATGAATCTAGTTCCGACCGATTGAGAATCTATGTAAAAGATTTGACTAACGCTACTGAAATCGACATTCTAGATACTACCGGAAGCGACATCAACGATTTGGGTATTGAAGGAACTTGGATTAATGGTTTAGCCTCACTATTACCTAACACTAC
>JABDKT010000248.1 GCA_013002065.1 Flavobacteriaceae bacterium | reverse complement strand
CCGTAGTCCCTGCCACGGCAGGCGCGTCGATGTGATCGGCTGCCAAAAGAAAGACCGACAATACGACGACTCCCAGTCCTGCAATCACAGCAAAAATTTTTGTTTTTTTCATCATTAGAATGTTTTAATGGTTAAATTTACTTTCCTCTATTTACGTCGAAAGTACGTTTATGGTTTTTGTACAATTGTTAAAATTTTGTTAATACAAATTTCTAAACTTCCCCCACAAATTTAAGTAATGAACCCCTCATCTACAGGTTGGATTCCTAAATTTTTAAATGGCTTTGACATAGAGCTACTTATAAAGAACTTCGATGATGAGGTTGTATTTTATCAACGGCTAAAAAATACCGGCTTCATCTACGGTGTTTCTGTTTCAACCTTATTGGAATCACCGGTAAGTGATTTGGATCTTACTAATGAAGAACTCACCAAAGTCAATCTCTTTCATTCACTACTATTTAGTTATTATCAAAAATACGGGCAAGTTGAGCAAGAGGCATTTCTCGATACCGTAATCACTTTCTATAAAGCCATAGAACGTGGTAAAAGAAGTTTTTTCCAAAAATTAAGTTTTACCAGTTCGCCATCCGATAACCTCGAGGCGATACTTTCGGCACGTTTACAAGAAGCTAATACACTTATTAAAAAAGATACCGCTTCTCTACTCACCTACGCCTTACTCTATGTAGATGTTCTAGCATTTCAGCATTATTTAAGAGATCCTAAATCTCTTAAAAATTATCTGGAAGCATTGGAACATCTCTTGATAGAATGTAGTGTATTGGCATTGAAATCGAAGCAGGAAAAAAACAAATACGATCATTTGGTCATTGAAATGGTCGAATCGTCTTCCGAATTTATGATGAATGCAGGACCCACCACCAGCGTTAGTGCCTTATTTACTTCGGAAATGTCCTTATTGGAAAAGCAATACGTCCTAGATATATGTTGCTTGGCTGTATGGGATGACCGACAGCTGGATGATTCGGAGTACGATTTTCTTCAGAAACTTACAACAGAACTTGAATTCGAGCAAAGCTATTTAGAGGATTGTATAAAAACACTTAAAGATTTTTCAGTAGTAAACGCCACCAAAATTAAGTTGTTTGAATATACACATCCCGTTCGACATTTTTATAAACAGTCTAGTAACACTGTGCGATTGCTCATTCTAAGAAATCAGAAGCGCCTCTTGAAAGAATTGAACGAAAGCGGCGAACTGTTAGTGCTTTTAAGTCAATCGACCCTGCGCGAGCTTACTTCCGAAGAAAAAACAAAGGTGAAAAATCAGTTGTTGGATATTTTCAAAACCATTCCTTCACTAACCATTTTTATGCTACCCGGAGGTGCTATTTTACTGCCTTTATTCGTGAAGTTGATCCCAAAATTATTGCCCTCTGCCTTTCGGGAGAACAGAATCGATACGAAGGAGAAAAAAACAAAAAAGTAGTTACTCCAACCAGATTTTAAAATCCTTTACTCGTTCTCGTGCCACAATAACTTCTTGTTCGTCGTAGCTGTGTAATTTCAGTTGTAGTCGGCTGTTAGTATAGCTAATAATATCTTTAATTGCATTGATATTTACGTAGAATTTCCGGTTTATTCTGAAGAACGTTTCAGGCGAAATTTCGCCTTCCAATTGTTCCAAAGTAGGATCGATAAGGTAATTTCTACCTTCTTTAGTGTGCGCATAGGTTCCTTTATTTTCGGAATAAAAACACACAATTTCATCGATAGGAATCATCTTAATATGTTGTCCGATCTTCGTTGTAAAACGTTTTTTATACTCCCGCTCTACCGGATTAGTAAGTAACTTTTTAATATCGTCGAAATTAAGCTGGACATTTTGAATTTGTGGAGAACGATCGTTGTACTTTTTCACCGCCACGGCCAATTCTTCCTCGTCGATTGGTTTGAGCAAATAGTCGATGCTGTTCAATTTAAATGCCTGAAGCGCGTATTCGTCGAAGGCCGTGGTAAAAATAATCGCGCTCTTTACGTCTACCTCGTCGAAAATTTCAAACGAGAGACCGTCGCTAAGCTGAATATCAAGAAATATTAAATCGGGATGATTATTATTTGAAAACCAATCCACCGATTCCTCCACGCCGTGTAACATTTGATCGACTTTTACATCCAAACGCTCTAGCATACGCTGTAATCTTCTGGCCGAAGGTTTCTCGTCTTCAATGATTATTACATTCATAGCAATTTCAGCATTTACTTTTTTAAATTATTGACTAGTCCCACTTCGTGGTATTCTTAAACTCCTTTTCATCCTTCTCCATGTATTCTTTAATCTTTCTTTCTTCCCATTTTTTAAAGAACTTGAACTTGTGCTGAAAAACATAGAGCCCGTGGAAAAAGAGTCCGATGCCCCAGAAAAAAGGAGTACTGAATAAAGCCCATCCGGAATAATTATAATTGGAAAAGCCATTAAAGAATCCTAATTGAAGTAAAATCAACGCTATGTTTATGACAATATAAACTAACAAATGGGTATAGAATCCTTTGATTTCATCTACTCTTTTCTTAGCCCGTTCGAATTTATTTTCGTCTAGATTTTTCATAATAACTTTCCTTTTTATTTCCAGTTGCTTGAAGATTTCTGCTCTTCTTTTTCCATGAATTCCTTAATCTTTTTGTCTTCCCAGTGTTTCACAAACTTGAAACGATATACCGAAAGTCCGTGAATTAACAAACCTATACCCCAAAACGCAGGCACTAGATAGGTATTCCAGTTCATCCAATCAATAAAATCTTCTTCCTCACTAATAACTCCAAACTTAGGCAATAGATAAAAACGAGTAATAAAGATCAAAGTTATGACCAGGACATAGATTCGCACATGGCTGTAAAATCCTCGTATCTCTTTTACCCTTTTTTTTGCTCGTTCGTATTTTTCGTAATTCTCATCCATAATTTCTAAATTGTTAACTCCAGAGGTCCTTAGATCTGCCTTCATCTTCATCCATAAATTCCTTGATCTTCCTTTCCTCCCAGTTTTTATTCATAAAAGGCATTATCTTAAATGCTTTAGCGGCCTGAAATATCAATCCTATCCCCCAGCCAAAGGCTGCCCACAGGAACCACATATATCTCCATTCGTTTGTGTAATAGTTCAAAGCACCGAGGAAGGCGATAAAAACAACATAGAATAATAAGCTTGTATAAAACTTCTTTATTTCAGCAACTCGTTCTTTAGCCCGCAGATATTTATTCTCTTTGTTTTCATCGTAACCGAGCTTTTTATTCTTATCAAATTCCATAATTTCTAATATTTATATCAAAGATACTTCTCTTGTCCAACAGCCGGAAAACAAAGGATCTCAACTGTTGATTTATAGGTCTCAATTGTTAGAGATCATCTTTATCCATAAGTTCCTTAATTTTTCTTTCCTCCCAGTTTTTGCCGAGAAACGGATTGTAATTAAAGACTTCCATCGCATGGCCCGAAACCCCGGCACCCCAACCTATAATAGGGAAAAACGCCCATGGAAATGAGGTGCTAATATAATTTAGGTAAATAAAGACCGGCACCATGATAAGATAGATACCGAAATGGATATAAAAGCCTTTGAGTTCTTCCACGTGCTTCTTGGCACGGTCGTATTTTTTTGCTGAAATATAATTCTCTTGAGTTGTCATGATTGATGATGTATTTTTTGTAAGTAAAGGGATAGCAACTGTAAACTCCGAATCGGTCTTTTGTATCGTTACAGGCCTATTGGTTAATAGAAAGTAACGCTGTTTTATATTCTGTAGCCCTACACCACTACTCTCCTTTACTACTTTTTTGGGTTGAACATTATTTTTAATAATCAGATTTCCATTCTCTTCGGAAATGGTGATGAATAATTTCCGATTGGGAGTCACCTGATTGTGCTTCACTGCATTTTCCAAAAGTAACTGAAGGGATAGCGGAACTACCTTTGCCTCCGGATTGGAGACTCTTTCAGGTAAGGTAAAGACGATGCTATCTTCAAACCTCATCTTAATTAGGCTCATATAGATTCTAGCGAATTTCAGTTCCTCTTCCAAAGTGACCAATTCTTTATTCTTTTGTTCTAGCACATAGCGATACACTTTTGATAAAGAAGTGGTAAAGCGTGTGGCGGCTTCAGGATTTTCCTCGATAAGACTAGTAAGCACATTCAGGCTATTGAATAAAAAATGAGGATCTAATTGGTTTTTTAAGGCATCAAACTGGGCCGAGGCGGTCTTCGCAATTATCTTTTGCTCTTTTACCTTTCTTTCCTGTTTGAATCGATAGTAGTACACAATATAGAAAATGGTGACTACCACCGCCGTGATAATAAGTGAGAAGGAATAATATTGAACGGATTCCCCGCCTATGAATTCAGCAAAACTCTCACCTTCAATAAAGATTTCAGTAATAATCCTTAAGATGAAAATGGTAATCAACGTAATTACGAGAGCTCCGAAAATTCCCACTGCCAAGTTCTGAATCTGAAAGAATTCTCCCTTGTACTTTTTAATCATAAACATAAAGAAATAGGCATTGGTCATGTAAAGTAAAATTGAGTACAACTGATTGTAACCAAATTGAACTAACAATTCCTCTCCACTCGTAATGAAGGTTCCGTTAAAATACTTAATAACGCCAATCACCAGGAAGATGAGTGTCCCTACAAAGAATGCCTTACCTATCTCTTTAATAAAATGCATTTCTATTCTTTACAATTTTGGGCAAGCGATTGTTTTGCATAATCCCCTCCTCCACTGGGATGGAAAGGTCCTTTGGGTTCATAGGTATCGAATAATGCAACCGCCTTTTGAAGATCTACACAAAATGTGTCGGTAGGTTGTCCAAAAAATCGAGCAGTTCCCAAATCCCATTCCACTTTGCCAAAAGCGACGCGAGGGTTATCCGGTTCAATTTTATAGGCCTCCTGATATAACTGTGCAATTTTAGGCGACATCGACATTCCGTATTTAGCTCCGTCGAACACTACCCAAGCAGTGTATAGCTGTGCTTGTGCGACTAAGATTTCGGCATTGTCTTTAGAAATGGCCTTGGCATCGTTTAAGAAATCCTGAGCCTTTTTTAATTGAGCGGTTAATTTCTCCTCGTCCTTTTCATTAAAGCTGTAGAGAATATTTACCTGTGCCACGTAAAATGGAGGAAGCCATTCATCCGGCTCGGCTTGAGCAATACGTTCAAACATATTGGCTGCTTCCCATTGCTTTTCGTTTTTCCATAGATCAAAGGCTTTTTCCATGCCTTTTTCGTATTTGGATTGCGCAATAGCCGAAATGGATACCATTGCAATTGCGAGAATTAGTAATTTTTTCATTTTTATTGATTATTTATTTTAAAGGATGAACCTCAACACTACTCCTAGTGTGAGTATAAATATACTTAATGCATTTAAGAGTTTACCTTATTTTATTCTAACCGATGGTTCTATTATGGCATCGAATATCGTTGGCGTTTTTATAACCTAATATCAAATTTACGTTTTTCGCCACCGGAGATGTCAAATTTCGCATCTTCCCATTTTGGAGGTCCGAAAAAACCACGTGCGCCATTAGAGCAACCATAACTTTCGGAAGGAATCATACCTAGGATCATATTCAATTCTCCATTATCATCCTCGTAGTGATAACAAGAAATTGCATAGATTCCATCCGGCACATCGGTAAAGGTGACTACCGCTTTTTTGTCTGAAATTTTAGATTTCAATGTACGAAACTCTAAATCCAAAAAGTCTCCTTCTTTATCGTAAAGCCCAACCCGAACCGAACCATCATTGCTTTTAAAATCGGTTAGAGTCACTTCGATCGTATTTTGCGCTTGAAGCGCAATCCCTGAAATAATAAACATTAAATAAGCTAGTACTGTTTGCATAACTGTTGTTTTTAATTGATAGATCAAAATTGCGGGTAATTCAAGGGATTTAATAATCTGTTTTACCGAATTGTTGATTTTTTAGGATGAAACGTAGTTCGAGTTAAGATTCTAAAGTCAAAAGCTTAAAGCCGGATTCATGAGGTGCGATGCACGAAGCAAGTTGCACGATGTATGAAGAATGAAGCATGAAGTATGAAGTATGAAATCTAAAGTTTGAATTTGCTTCGGGCTTCGGGCTTCGGACTTCTGACTTCAATCTCCTATAGATTATCCAACTGATTGTCGGTTCCGTCTTCGCTAATCGTCCAGAAGAATCCAATAAAAAAGAATTGATCGGCAGCAGGTCGGAGCGCTCTTCTGTCGAATACTCCATTCGCATTGGGAACCGAAGAATATTGATATCCATTGACGTTTTTAAAAGCAAAAGCATTGTTCACAGAGAAGTACAGGATTTTCTGTTGTGAAATTAGATAGGCCCAATTCAAACTAAAACTATTGTAGTCGCTGGTTTTATTCTGAAGGAATCCGGGCTCGTTCGGATTGGTATAGGTTCGCCCACTTCCGTATTGGTAACTAATTCCAAACTGGCTTTTCCAATCGGCCACGAAATACTTTCCAACTACCGACACATTATGTGCATTGGCAAAGGAAGGAGTCGCTTGAACGGGGAAGTTTCGGTATTTTCTTTCCGAATCCAAATACGAGTAACTCACCCAATAGTCCACATTCTTAATGGAGTTATTATCCCTCCAAAATACATCTACTCCTTGTGCGTAACCATCTCCATTGTTTGTAAAGTTGCTATCAAAGCCGGCAAACTCTGTGTCGAAAGTGATTAAATTGTTATAATCTTTTCGATAAACCTCGGCGCGAAAAATTCGACTATTCGCGGAATACTGATAGTTCAGAATATAGTGACGGGTCATTTGTGCCTCTAAATCCTGATTAAATTTCAAGGTCTCATTTAAAGGTTGCTGGTAAAAATCTCCATATGCAATTGACAACTGACTCGATTTCCCGGTCTTATAAGCTACTGAGGCTCTTGGCGAAATGGTAAACTCATCGAAAAGGTCACTATACTCTCCTCTCAATCCTAATTTCATGGCAAACTTTCGTGAGAATATGATATCAGCTTCTGTAAAAGCTGCTGAAATTCCATTATTAAATCCATATCTCGCATTGAAAAACGGATTCTCAAAATCTTCAATGAAATCGGTTAAGAATTGTTCTGCTCCAATGTTTAGTTTAAATCGGTTGCTAAATCGCTTTCTCAATTTCAGTTTGAAATGAGCAGAATTTTCGGTATCCTTAATCTCGCTGTCTATTATACCTAGATCATTTTGCGAATGTGTAAAACTACCTCCTGCCTGAATTTTCCAACTTTCTCCCATGTCACCACTATAGCTGGCATTGGTATAAAAGTTTTTATTTTTCAACTTGAATCGTAAACCATCTTCCAAATTAATATCTTCTTGGGTGAGCTCAAAGTTGGTAGCATCGAAGGCTGCGTATAATTTAAATATTCCTTTATCAAATTTTCTTCTGAAAACACTTTCTCCGGCTACAGCCTCAAAGGGCTTATCCCAATCATTTCTATCCGGAAATGCCGCTATATAAGGTGCCAAATTAATGTACGAAGCATTAAAACTAAGTGAACTTTTTTCCCATTTCTGAGTGTTCCCTAAAGTTCCTCCAACACTCATAATACCAATGTCGGTTTTGTCTTGATCGGGCTCGTCTATAGTATTTAATAGCAATACCGAAGACAAAGCTTGTCCGTACTCGGCAGAGTAACCTCCTGTTGAAAAAGTAATTCCATCAAACAAAAATGGGCTGTATCTCCCTCGAGTCGGAATGTTATTGGTTGTTGGCGTGTAAGGGGTGAAAACGCGTATTCCGTCTATAAATATTTGTGTCTCTCCGGCATCTCCTCCTCTAACGAATAATCGGCCATCCTCGGCCACAGTGGTGGTTCCCGGTAATGTTTGAAGCGCTCCCACAAAATCTCCCAAGGCACTTGCCGTAGTTACTACATCCAAAGGTTTTAAAACAGATACTTTGCTATTATCACCAGCTTCAAATGTTCCGGCCGAAATAACAACAGTATCAAGAGAATTCACATCTTCTTTCAGTACTACGGAAACGTTCTCTAACTGACTCACATCGGCTGCCATATAAAAAGGCTCAAAGGAAACAAAGGAAACTACTAAAGTTTGAACACCGGTTTCCTCGGTTGTAAAAGTAAATGCGCCGTTTTCATCGGTGGAAGCACCATCGTAAGTACCGTCCAAATAG
>JABDKT010000230.1 GCA_013002065.1 Flavobacteriaceae bacterium | reverse complement strand
ATTGTGGGCGTATCTGAAAAATCCTTCGCCAATATCACCGCAGACGCGCCAATTCTCTCTTGTGTTATTTCTGAAATGGGCAATCCGAGAATGGCTCTCAAGTGCAATTCAAATTCGTTGAAGTTTTGGGTGTTTGCTAAGGTTACCATCCCAGTGTCATGCGGTCTTGGTGACAATTCGGAAAAGTAAACTCCGTCATTGGCTATAAAAAACTCAACGCCCCAAATTCCGGCGCCGGTTAATTCGTTGGTAACTTTTCGAGCCATTTCCTGTGCTTCTTTCAAATGAGTATGATCCATAGTAGCAGGTTGCCAACTCTCTTGGTAATCCCCTCCTTCTTGTCGGTGGCCAATTGGCGGGCAAAAGAGTGTATTTCCATTTCGTTGAGTGACCGTAAGCAAAGTAATTTCATAATTAAAATCCACAAAGGCTTCAACGATTACTTCTGCCACATCACCTCGAGAACCTTCTTGAGAATAGCTCCAGGCTTTGTCAATATCTTCTGTGGTTTTTATGGTGCTTTGACCCTTACCACTGGAGGACATCAAGGGTTTTACCACACAAGGAACCCCTATTTTCTCAACGGCAGTATGCAATTCTGTTGCGGAGGTCGCATAGGAATAATTAGCCGTTTTTAACCCTAAATCTATTGCCGCCAAATCTCGAATGGCTTTTCGGTTCATGGTATAATTGGCAGCCTTGGCCGAAGGAACAACGGTATAGCCTTGCTCTTCATAGCGGTAAAATCTTTCGGTACGAATAGCTTCAATTTCCGGAACGATATAATCGGGTTGATGTTTAGCGACTATGTCATCCAATAAATTACCGTCCAGCATATTAATTACCTCAAATTCGTGGGCTACTTGCATGGCGGGGGCATTTTCATAACTATCTACAGCAACCACTGTTTGCCCTAATCTTTGAGCAGCGATTACAAATTCTTTACCTAGTTCACCGGATCCTAATAGAAGTATTTTTGCCATTTAGAGTTATTTCACTATTTGAATTGTTTTCAAAGGTCTATATTTTTCTGATAACAGCTTTCCATTTTTAATATTTCAGAAAAAAATAAATCCTACAAAACGACTAGGGTAGGAATGATAATGTGCCTTAAGCGTTGTAGTCTTTATTTAATCTTATCTAATGCAGGCTTTTATGATTTTACATTCAAGTATTTAACAAAAAATTGATAAATTTGGCACTTAATCATAATGAAAGATACGATGAAGAAAATTACTTTTTTACTAACGTTTTTGTTTGCTTCCGTTTCATTGTTTGCCCAATATACTTTGGAAGATGCAGACGGCAATGAGATAATGGATGGTGCTGTTCTCGAATTTGGTGCTTATACGGCTCCATGGGCGAAATACGATTTTTTTGTAAATAACGATACTTCAGACCCTATCAATGTTAAAATTGAGTTTGTGGGTGCTACAAATGCAGATGGTAGTTTGTTCGAATTGTGCTGGGGACTATGTTATACCTCAATAATGGTAGGTAACTCATATCCACTAGGAAATGATTGGGTAACAATCGATGGAAACGGGCAATCGCTGCCTGGAAATCACTTGTTTAATCAATCGGACGGTGGAGGAAACTCTATCGATTATGAATTCAGATTCCATTTGGTTGACAACAGTGGTAACGACATTGGGAGTTCAAAAACGGTTACTTACCGTTACGACCCATTACTTAGTATAGGAGATTTGAACATCTCTCAAGTGGAGTTGCAATCGACCGTGGTAAATGAGACTTTGAATGTTCAAAGTCCGGTGGATGTTGATGCTGTGATTTACAATGTACGCGGACAACAAGTTGCGGCTACAAAATTGGCAGCCGGAAATCAGCAGTTTGATGTTTCTGCCTTGGCTTCTCAGGCTTACTTAGTAGTGTTCACTGATGATAGTGGAGCTTCTAAAACGGTGAAGTTTATAAAGAGATAATTTCTATTTCTAATATATAATAAAGCCCGGATTTACCGGGCTTTTTTTATGGACTAACTTTATGCCAGTGCCTCTTTAATTCGTTTCATGGCTTCTTTAATATCTTCTTCCGACGCAGCGTAAGAGATTCTTATACAATTAGGATCACCAAAAGCCTCTCCCGTAACGGTAGCCACGTTGGCATGTTCGAGTAAGTAGAGTGCGAAGTCTCCAGCAGAATTGATGGTAACACCGTTCAGGGTTTTTCCGAAGTAAAACGAAACATCGGGGAAAACATAAAAAGCACCGTCGGGCTCGTTGGCTTTAATTCCGGGAATATTCGATATAAGATCAAGTATGAGTTTTCTACGACCTTTAAAAGCCTCCACCATATAATGAATCTTGCTCGGCGGATTTTCTAAAGCAGCAATGGTAGCCCTTTGAGCGATACAGTTGGCACCACTGGTTACCTGTCCTTGCATTTTATTACAGGCCCTTGCGATGTATTCGGGTCCGCCAATGTATCCAATTCTCCATCCGGTCATAGAATAGGCTTTAGAAACACCATTCACGGTAACGGTTCGATCGTACATATCTTCGAAAGCAGCCATGGACACATGATCTCCCACATAATTGATATGCTCATAAATCTCATCACTCACGACGATGATATTGGGATATTTGACTAATACGTCTGCCAAGGCTCTCAATTCTTCTTTGGAATAAACCGACCCGCTCGGATTACAAGGCGAGCTATAAATCATCATCTTCGTTTTGGGAGTAATCGCGGCTTCTAATGCCTCGGGAGTCACTTTAAAATCACTTTCAATCGAAGTTGGAATTTCAACCGGAATTCCTCCGGAAACTTTACTAATGTCACTATAGCTTACCCAGTAAGGGGCAGGAAGGAGCACTTCATCCCCTTCGTTAAGGATAACCTGTGCCAAATTGGCCAAAGATTGTTTGGCTCCCGTAGAAACTACGATTTGTGAAGGAGTATATTCGAGATCGTTATCTCTCTTGAATTTTAGAATAATGGCTTTTTTCAAGTCACCGTAACCGTCAACAGGCGTGTAGGAATGATAATCATCTTTGACCGCTTGGATGGCTGCTTCTTTTACAAATTCGGGAACGGTAAAATCGGGTTCGCCTAGGCTTAGACCGATTATATCTTTACCTTCTTCTCTAAGTTCTCTCGCTTTTGCCGCCATAGCCAGAGTGGCCGATGTGGACATATTATTTACTCGGTTGGAAAGTTTGGAGTTCATAATTAATTAGGCAGGTATTGTTGCAGGTTTCATACCCATGTGCTTCAGGTATCTGAAGTGGGCAAAAATTGCTTTTCTTGTGGTTTTGTATTCGTTATAGGGTAAATTAAATTCTTTTGCCGTGCTTTTTACAATTTCTGAAATTTTACGGTAATGAACATGCGAGATATTCGGAAAGATGTGGTGTTCAACCTGATGGTTGAGTCCTCCCGTAAACCAATTAACCAACGGATTCTTCGTAGAAAAATTAACTGTGGTAAATAGTTGGTGAATAGCCCAGGTGTTTTTCATTGTTCCGGTGCTATCGGGTAGGGGCATGTCGGTATCTTCAACCACGTGGGCCAATTGGAATACCACACTCAAAATTAATCCTGCGGTATAATGCATGATAAAAAAGCCAATTAGGATTTTCCACCAGGCAATGTTGAAGAATATCAGTGGAATCACTATCCAAACAATAGCGTACAATATCTTAGTTGAAACCAAAATGCTCCACTGCGCAGCCGGAGTGGGCAATTTTCCGTAGGATAATTTTTTCTGTAAATAGCGTCTAGTTTGTTTGAAATCGGCTGTAAGCACCCAATTTATCGTGAGTAATCCGTACAAAAAGACGGAGTAAATATGTTGAAATTTATGAAAGCGTCTCCAAGGGGCGTGTTTTGAAAAGCGCATTATTCTTCCTGCCTCAAGATCTTCATCATGACCATGAATATTAGTATAGGTGTGATGGAGAACGTTATGTTGAACTTGCCAGTTGTAAACATTACCGGCTAGGATGTACATACTACTTCCCATCAATTTGTTCACCCATTTCTTAGACGAATAGGAACCGTGGTTAGCGTCGTGCATTACATTCATTCCAACTCCTGCCATTCCAACTCCCATTACAATTGCAAATATTAGTTGTAACCAACCTGGAATGTCAAGGAAAAGTATGAGGAAGTATGGAAGGAGGTAAAGTGTAAACATCACCACAGTTTTGAGATGTAATTTCCAATTTCCTGATCGAGAAATCTTGTTTTCGTTAAAATATATGTTGACTCGTTTGTTTAATGTTCTAAAAAACTTGGCAGAATCGATTCTGGAGAATTTTATGTGTTTTTGATTCACAGCGTGTTACGTTACATTGGGGATACCAAAATTAAAAGCACTAAAGTACATATCTTATCGTTAAATGCACCCAAGGAAGTCTTAAATTTTATTAAGTAAATATTACTTTTGCAGTTAATAACTTAGAATGGATCTCATCTTAAAATACTTTCCGGACCTTTCCGAAGAACAAATAGCTCAATTTCACATGCTGGCGGACCTTTACAAAGATTGGAACCAAAAAATAAACGTGGTCTCTCGAAAAGATATTGACGAACTATACCTGCGTCATGTTCTTCACTCGCTTGGGATCGCGAAAATTCAATCTTTTAAAAGCGGTTCGAAAATTCTAGATGTGGGAACTGGGGGTGGATTTCCCGGAGTACCTCTTGCCATATTGTTCCCGGATTCCGAATTCCATTTGGTCGATAGTATTGGCAAGAAAATAAAGGTGGTTGATGAGGTTGTAGCCGGATTGGAACTAGCCAATGTAAGCACCACCAATGCACGGGTAGAGATGGTTTCGGGGCAGTATGATTTTGTGGTAAGTCGCGCCGTTGCACAAATGGAGACCTTTGTTCATTGGATAAAAGGCCGAGTGGCAAAAAAAAGCAAGCATGAATTGCAAAACGGAATTTTATATTTAAAGGGAGGCGATCTTTCCGAAGAACTCAAATCATTCCCTAAGGCTAAAATTTATCCGTTGAAGGATGTATTTGAAGAAACCTTTTATGAAATCAAAAGTGTGGTTCACCTTCCCATTAAATACAGGGGATAAAAAAAGCCCGGACGAGCCGGGCTTTTGTATATTTCATAATAGCTTATTTACTAATTACAAGCTTTTCAACAGCAATCGCGTTGTCTTTGGCAATTTTCACCAAATACGTTCCCGACTGTAAAGCCGCAACGTTAATAGTTTGATTGGCTTCGATTTGATCCAATCTTACCACTTCTCTTCCTAGCAAATCGTAAATGAGTACAGATGCATTTTCCGCATTCACAACGTTTAAAATTTGAGAAGCAGGATTCGGATAAATAGATACTCCGCTTAATGCAGCATCTCCGGTTCCTAAGAAACCTTCGGTTGCGAAATTGGCAGAACCACCTTCTCCATAATCACCGCTACTTTGGTAAATCACATTGGATTGAGTATCGTAAAGTACCACAGATCCACCACCGTTTCCACCGGTATCATAAAGATTAAATTGGTAGCAACCACCACCTGGTGTAGTTATTGGAATATTTAAATTCTGATTGTTCCCATAACCACTTCCACTATCCACTACATTATTGCTGGTATCCAAAATTTCCCAACTTACTTGGGCACCTTGACCATCAGTGTTTAGTAACAAGGTAAGTTCATTGGTTACGATTTCAGTTCTGTTAAATGTTCCTTCAGTAGTGTTGTTTGAATTGTCTTCATCGTTTTGAAGGGTTACAGTTACCGTATTTACCTCTTGTACATCGTATGAAATGGCCGGTAAGGTTACAGTTTCATTCTGAAGTGACGTTAAATTCCCAGTCCAGGTATAGGTTTGAACGGGACCTCCGTTAACTGAATAATCGATGTCTAAAGAAGTTACGGGATTTTCACCTGTGTTCTGAATATTCACTTGTGGTTCTAGTTCAAATCCACAATTATCCGGAATGTCAACTACATATCGAGCAGTAACATCATTCTGGAATGGAAAGTTGGAATAAGTTGGGAAAGAACCATTACCACTAATCAATTCTTGAGTAGTTTCGGTCATAAATACCACTAATTCTAAGTCTTCCAATTCGCAGGCAATACCATTGTAATCGGCTGGTATGGTGTACGTATAGGTACGATCGATGAATGAGCCGGTTGTGGTGGGTGAGATAGATTCACCCCATTGACCTGTTACCATATGAATAAGTCTGTGTTGGTGAACATACTCATTCCCCATATTTCC
>JABDKT010000209.1 GCA_013002065.1 Flavobacteriaceae bacterium | reverse complement strand
GTCATCTTCATTATAATTCACGAAGTTTTTTCCATCGAATCGATAAATACAATCACCCTCGACCGCAAACCATATATTTCCCGCACGATCTTCATAAAAGCCAACGGCCTCCACCAATTTAATTATGCCTACTGCATGATAATTAGTTACAGCATCATTGGTAAAATGACTTACACCTCCGAACATAGTGCCCACCCATACATCGCCTTGAGAATCTTGCCAAATTTGAGCTATATTATTGTCGGCGAGCCCATTTTCAGTAGTAATATGAGTAAACTCCTGTCCGTCGTACTTACAAATCCCATAACCATCGGTGCCTATCCACATTATTCCGTTTTTATCTTCAAGAATGGAGGTAATTCTGTTGTGAGACAAGATAGGTTCGGGCTTTTCGATTTGGGGTTTCGGAATGGCTAATGTTTCAAAAGAACTACCATCGAAAATGTTTAGCCCATCCATGGTTCCCACCCAAATTTGACCCTTACTGTCCAAGGTCATCGTTGATATCCAATTGTCGAGCAGTCCTTCTTTTTCAGAATATATTTCAAAGGATTCACCATTAAATTTCGTCAATCCTCCGGTAGTCCCGAACCACAAATTCCCTTCGTCATCTTCGGCTATTCCAGAAACTCGATTACCACCAAACCCTTCTTTTTCAGTAAAATATTGCAGAATCCTTCCGTTGTAACGCATCACCCCGTAATGATTGGTCCCAAACCACAAATTTCCTTTGCTGTCTTCGTATATTCCTCGAATCCAATGGCATAATTGCCCTGGATAGAAAAGTGGCACTAAATTGTCATTCGGAATCTTCTCTTGTTGCGGTGTCGTTTTTTGAAGGTCTTTTTGACTATCGATTAGTGAGTCATGCCGATTTTTTTCTTCGGAAATATCTGTAGTGACAGGGCCTTTGCAGGAAATTAATAAGAGAGGAAACAAGACCCAAAGAAAAGAATAAACCTTAGGCTTAAAACGAGTTTTATGCATTAATCTCACCCTTAAGTTGATAGTGAATAAACAGACTTAACATCCCATTCTTCCAAAGGAAATCACCAAATCCTGATTCACTTTTTCGCCTTCAGCATTCTTAGCCGATTCCCACTTACCTGAAGTAAACCTAATGAGATTTATCATTAATTTATCTATGGAGTCAAACCCGCAAGTAGCATTTACTTTTACGTTCGAAATCTTACCATCTTGGGTAATCGTGAAATAGATTCTTCCCGGCTTTAATTTATCCTTGTCCAATTCGAAGGAGACCTCCGCGGTGTTTTCGGTAAGATAATTCAACAGTGCTTCGTGTCCGTCTTTATATTCTGCTTGTGTCTCGGGAACGATAGTGAGATAGGGCGTCCAGTGATTATCTTGCAGCAAGCCGGTTCTTTGGTCTTTCTCGGTGTATTCTGCCCAAATAAGTATGTTGGTGGAATAGTCGAAGGATTTTAGAAAATTCAGTTGTTCTTCCGAAAAATTACCTCCTTTTCCATCCACACGCGTCTTTGTAAGCTCTGTATCGTCGAGAAGGATAACATCTAAGGTTTTATAAGAAACTATTGACTGAGCGTGCTCTTTGGCTATGAAATCGGCAAATGAGGTTGTTTTCCCCAACTCTTCTTTTGTGATGGTGTTTAATCTAGGACCCACTTCCAGAAAAAAGTCGGGACTTAAGCCATAGTCGATGTTGTAATCTACATCCGATTTCTCATCGGCGGTATAAACGATAGAATTTTCAACTACTGTTCCGTCATTCGAATTAGCGGTCGATTCTTCCTTCAAAGAATTATCGGCCACTTCTTTGGTGGCATCATTCCGAAGAAACATGGAGTAGGCGGCAAAACTCAAAAGGCCTATGGTAACAATAAGTAATATACTTTTTTTCATGACTTTAAATTTAAGGATTAAATTCGGGACTATACCATTTATCTAGATTTTAGCTCATTGCAAACAGCTGTTTAACAACCTCTTAATCCGAAGGAAACGACTAATTCTTGATCCACTTTTTCCCCTTGGGAGTTTTCGGCCGGTTTCCAAGTTCCGGGAACTTCGGTCATTAATTCAATCATTTTTTGATCGACATTAGGGTAATTGGAGGATCTGTCAAGACTAACATTTTCAATGGTTCCATCTTTTGTCACGGTAAAAAACAACTTGGCTGCCATGAGTTTTTTCTGATCCGCAAGAGCTAATTCATCCTGGGTCATCACGGTGAAATAATCCTTCAATTGTTCCATTCCATGTACATATTTGGCCTGCTTTTCGGGTACAACGGTGAAATGCGGGGTGGAATTAAGGTGTTCTAATTCGCCTGTCTCTTGATGTGTATGCAGATATTCGGTTCTAATTTTAAGATGGGTAGAATATCCCGAATTTTTCAAAAGTGCCAGTTGGGCCTTGTTAAGTTCGGGAGTATCGCCGTTTTCCTTGATATTCGATTCTTCGTCGTTTTCAATAACGGTGATGCTAACGAATTGGTAAGAAACGATATGACCAATCTCTTCTTCCGAAAGGAAATCTTTTATCGACGTTGCACGATCGAGCTTACTCTTTTTAATCGGTGTAAAACGAGGACCTATATCGTAAATGAAATTAGGGAAAATTCTTTTTTCGAGTTTCTTTGTTGCTTCATCATTTTCTGCAATTGTTTTTTCGACCGGTTTATTTAAGGTAGCCTCGGCGTTATCCGTACTCTCTGTGTAGCTAAAGGAAAGAATACTCAAAGCGATAAGAAGTATTCCCAAAATTAAGATGTTCTTTTTCATTGGTGTGAATTTAACGATTTGCTACTACCAAATGTATTGCAACCTTCCTGCTTTTAGGTAACTTGAATGTAAAATGATGTAAATTTTGTGTAAATCATTATTATATGTCTTCTATTTAAATAGTTTTGTAGCATGGCCTCATTTCAGAATAAAATAGTTTGGGTGATATTATTGGGTTTCCTCTTGTGTTCTCTCGAATCCAAAGGGCAGCAAACCATGGACGAAAGCACGGTTGAAGTTTCGCTTCGCATGATTGGCCATCAAATATTATTAAATTCGAAAGACAGTACTTCCCGTGTGTTACCCATCAAGAAAGAAGGGGAACGTTATAGGATTCAGTTTGAATCCGAATTCGATTTTAAACCCGAAACTCTGGTGGCCATTGTGGATAGTGTAGTGCAAGACACCAAATTTGCTTCTAGTTATATCGTTGAGGTGGAGCAATGCGATAGTGGTGAGATGGTTTACAGTTACAAGGTGAATGAGGAGGAACAATCGGATATCATCCCTTGTAAATCGAGAGTGCAGCCCAAGAATTGTTATTCGTTATTGTTTACACTTTTACCGGCATCCAATTTGGAGGCTGTAGAGGAAAATACTACTATTTCCGAAGGGAAAAATTCGATATTCAATTGGATTCTTTGGGCGATACTGGTTGGCGCCGTTCTATTTATAGTTTGGTGGTTTTTTCTTCGGAAAAGTAACCGTACATCAGCCACAAATCCGAATTTAATTCCTTTGGGAGAGTATCATTTTGACAAGCGCAACGCCGAACTCTTAATTGAAGAAAGACGCATTGAATTAACCGGGAAGGAAGTAGACTTACTGCTTCTGCTTTATGACGCAGCCAATACCACCGTGGAGCGAGAACTCATCCTGAACAGAGTTTGGGGAGACGATGGGGATTATGTGGGGCGTACTTTGGATGTGTTCATTTCAAAATTGCGAAAGAAACTGGAATTTGATTCCAAAGTAAAGATTGTGAATATACGCGGAGTAGGGTATAAGCTATTGATTAATGAATGATTCGGTATAATTTAATTGGAGGTGTTCAGCGTCTAGATTTCAAAACCATTATTGTTTGTAAAGGCTTTCTACTTTGAGCAACTCCAAATCCGATTCAAAAACTATCGATTCTTCAGCGCGCTTATAGGCCTCTTCGGAAGCTTTTTTTGCCGATTTATTCAAATCTTTATGTTCGATTTGTGAAATAGAATCGTAGGCTCTTTGTAAGCGAATCATAACTTCAATATTGGAAGCACCGTATCTAGAAATGGGTCTGAAGGCATCGTCTAAAAATTCATTCAATTCGATAGCAGGTACTTGTACTCGGTCGCAGGTAACTTTATTTTCCTTGCGGTGTTTATCAATATTATTCCACAGATAGAACAGGCGCTCCTGACTTCCAATAATTTGAATGGCTGTTCCAGGGTCGTTAATGCCGGGAGATAGTGCTCTGCTTGCAATTTCGGCCAGGGCTACAAAACCAAATCTGGGATCGTCTGCATACATTCGGGTATCGCCAACTTTGATCGCGTGATTTATTTTTTTTGTGAGTTCTTCGTGTCCCATATCCTTTGCGGGGCTACAAAAGGCTATCTCTGTATTTTGATGAATAAAATTTCCCGGTAAGCAATTAAGTTGAATTTGTATATCATTTTCCTCGGCGATATTTTGCAATTTTTCCACGTCAATATGTTGGACATAACCTATTTCCTCTCCTTTTATCACTTCTTTATTTGAAAGTGAATCTTTGATAGGATGTGCATTGAGAAACGGACATTCGATGTGTTTTGATAAAGAACGGGCTGCTACTTTCTCCACTTGGTGGATGGTGTGTTCCAATCTTCCCAATCTTGAAATTCTATCGACCCAACGTAGGAAGGTTAGGATAACCAAGGCAAAAAGTAATAATGTAAATAGAAAAAGTATGAATTTCCCCGATTTTCCGTAGTACTCATTATCCAGAGCTACACTGGCAACGATGCTAAAAATAAAGGATCCAATAAAGGTGGAAAGGGCATATTGAGAAACATCGTCTGTTACTACAACTTTAAAGGATCTGGGGGTGGCGGTATTGGTAGCAGCAGAAAAGGCAGAGATCATGGAAGTGACTGCAAAAATAGAAATCACTAACATACTTGCCGAAATAGTATCCAACAACCCTTCTATCGATTTCGTTTTAATATTGGGAACCAAATCATCTAGAAAAGTACCGTCAGTTTCATGAGCGAGCAGAGCAGCAAACACCGATAGTACACAAAATATGAAAGGTTTAAACCAAAGTTGCTCGTTCAGTCTTCGATAAAAATGCCAGAAGTATTTTTTCATAATTGTAGTTAAAGTTAAACTATAAATAAATAGTAACCGTGGCGTTATCTAGATCAACGCATTAATTGATGAGTGTTAAGAATAATTTCTTTTAGATCGATATAAGAGTCCAAAAGTTCTTTTGTATGAATTAATCTCAATGTGATTAAATTATCGAATTCGATATAAAAATTAACGGCTTCCAGATTGTCGTTCAATTGAACTTCCAGTTTTTTCAAGAAACGATTTACTCTTAAGTTGTCGAGCCTTACGTTATTTTTTGTGTCTACACTTAGGGCAATGAGAATACCAATAACGACAAGTAGGATTTCCCCAATGGCGTAAAGTAAATATTTACTGAATTTGTTTTCAGAGAGCAAGCGTTGTCTAATAAGTCGGAAAAACTTGATCATTAGAGGTTGGTTTCTCTAAAGGTATGATTTTTATAGAATTGGAGTTTCGATCTCTATTCTTGAATAAGCTGAGTAGATTCTTGACGGATCAAATTTTTTAAACAAAAACCAATTTCCCAATTCCGTTGCACCTTGGAGAAATATTCGGCACCCGGTCCTTGTGCAAAGAGTGGGACTACGGCAGCGGTATGATTTTTAGTTGACCATCTTATTTGCATGTTGGGATACTCGTCCCAATTTGCAACCGCAGCAAGCCCACCGGTTTCGTGGTCTGCCGTGAATAAAACCAACGTCTCGCCATTGGTTTTCGAAAAATTCAAAACTTGTGCAAGAGTTTGCTGGATGGATTTCAAACCCTTCAGAACCCTTTGCGAGTCATTTTCGTGGGAAGCGGCATCCATTTCTTCACTTTCCACAAACAAAACAAACGGACTATCCTTAGATGTCATATAGTTTAATGCCGTTTCTGTGAGCTGGGTTAAATTTGGAATAGAATTTAAATCTTGGACTTCATCTTCTTTAAAAATCGCAGCCACAGGAGTTGAAGCCTTGTCGCCTTCCGGTAGTTTTAGGTTTTTGTCGAGAAGTTGAAATCGTTGGCTAAGAATCTCCAAGGATTCTTCTTTTTCCGGTATATCGTCTTCACCAAGGTCTTCCAATTCACCAAAAAGCAAATCCAAATCACTTTCAGCCATTTGGGTCATAATTGATCTGGCATCATCTTCATTTCTGATATGTACTGAAAAAGCTGCGGGAGTTCCATCCCAAACATAAGAGTCTGTGACGATTCCTGTGGTATATCCATTTTCAGAAGCAACTTCAAGAAGATTTTTTAAAGGTTTCTGGTCTTGGTCGATACCTATGTGTCCAAAATTTGTTGAGGTTCCGGTAGCCATAGCGGTTCCGGAAGCTTCCGAATCGGTAAGCGGGCCATAAGCGGATCTAGCATCATGCCATCCTTTAATATCGAACTCCTGCCAAACTGAAGTTGAATTTTCCATTTGTTGAGTTTGTATGGCTAATGATAAATGTCCGAACCCCATTCCATCCACAATAAAGACAATGATGTTCTTTGGTTTAACCCCTTTGTATTCTGCACCCACTTGGCTATTGGTTTCACCGGGTGAAAATTCGATATCCGATGATGGTATTGAAACGGATATTTTGAATAGGTAGATTAAGCAAACTAGTAATGTTAGAATTATTACTGTTGTGAGGAGGCTCGTTTTTTTCCAATTTTTCATGACATGTCACTTAGTTGTTTATTTTAGTGGGTCATCAAAAAGATAAATGACTATTTGGAGGAGCACCACAAT
>JABDKT010000205.1 GCA_013002065.1 Flavobacteriaceae bacterium | reverse complement strand
CATTTGCACCGCGGGCACACTCTCTTTTTCCAATAGCTCTATAGACTTTTCGCGAGGTCTCAATTCATGAATTTCGAGTAAATCCAATAGCATAATTTTTACATTCGGTTGCTCCTCTTCCACTAATAATCCCTGCAACCATTGTATCTCCTCTCCTTTTAAATCATTTTCGACCAACTCGTTTAAGAAATTCAGCTTATCACTGTTTTCGGTTAATGCCGTATAATTCGATTCCAGATCCGTTGAGGGTGACAACCAAAATAATAGAGCCACAACAGCTGCAGCCGCAACCCATGGTAAAGGCTGCTTCCACAAAGATTTCACCTTGTTGCTGGTTCTATTTTCTTCTTCGGTCAAACCAGATTGCATTTTCTTAAACCGTTCCTCCAATCCATTATCTACCTGCTGCAAGGGTAATTCCTTCAATCGCTTTATAATTTCACTGTAATCTTCCTTCTCTTTCATATCCCCGAATTTTTCAATAGTTCGTTTAATTTTTTAAGTCCGCGATGCACACTAATCCGCGCGGCATTGGTCGAGATCCCTTCCAAAGCTGCAATTTCTTCATAATTCATCTCCATCAAATAATGCAAGGTGACCCGGTTTTTTTCGTTAATTGGTAACTGTTCCAAGGCGCTATGTAGCATCTTATATTTCATTTGTTGCTCTTCGGAAATATCGGCATCCAAACTTATCGCTTCGGTAGTTTCATCCAGCCGGCGACTCTCCCGTTTCTGTTTCCGCCAATAATCCTTTAATACATTATTCCCAATCTGAAACAACCAGGACCTAAATTTCGACTGCCCCGAATAACTCATTCTATACTTAAACACCCGTTCAAAAACAGTCATTAGCAAATCCCCGGCTGTATCATAATCCCCTGCCATACGAATAAAATAATTGAGCATAATCGTTTTATAACGTTCAAACAACAACCCCAAAGCCTGGGTTTCCCCTTGTTGCAACTTACTCATGATTTGCTCGTCCTTCTCTTGGTCCATTTATTGTATATACTTCCGAAACAATGTTTTATTTCAAAATTTTCACAAATTTTTTAGTAATGTACTATTTCAGAATATCTTTAAACAAAAAAAAGTAACTAATAATGAAGAAGATCATTCTCCTTTTACTCTTAACACCCTTGGCCTTCTCCTACGCCCAGGTCACCGTTAACGAAGCAGCCGCAAAGATTAGTTTTCTATTTATCGACGACGATGTGGATGGTACCATATCCGATTTCAACTTCACCGGAAATATAGATCCGAATAATTTTGAGAATTCAAACCTCTCAGGATCGGTGGTCATGGAAACACTTGATACCAACAACTGGTTTAGAGACCGTCACCTGCGGGCTAAAAAGTATTTTAACGCCAAAGATTTTCCGCAGCTTAGTTTTCAAAGCTCCTCCATTATTCCATCAAGTGAATTGGGAAGATATAAAGTGTCGGGTACACTTACCATCAAAGGAATTTCGAAACTGGTTGAATTTATTTTTAGCACAGCAGCAAATAATATTATAGGACAAACCAATATCAATACCTCCAACTTCGACATCTTTATCCACAAACAAAAGGAAAGAAACGAAGTAGAAATACAAATAGAAATTCCCTTTTCAACTAACTAATTAGTTGCTTGCATTACTTTCGATAAACTCACAAAGGATTTCGCAACGATAGTTCTCATCGTTGACTATTGGGGGACTTACATAGAAATTATTGCTGTTGATTTCTCTTCACCAACACCAGTTCTCCATGTTCGTTAAGCACCAATTTTTCATTCTTAGTCGCACTCTTAAAATTGGAAGATCTGCGGTATCTCGACTGAAAATCGGCATGCTTTCTTTTGGAAGTTGTCTTTGTCATATCACTCCAATTATATTTCGAATTTAAATACTAATCCACTAATTTTAAAATCTTTTAGATAAATTTTAAGTTAAATCATATAATTTAACACTTTCATATGCGACACACTACTCTCCTATTGCTCATTATAACTACCTCTTTATTAGTGTGTTGCAAAAATAATTCGGAATCAAATCTCCCTTCAGAAAAAATTGAACCTGTCCCCACCACTCAACTGGAATTCAAAATCCAGTCTCAATTAGGTGAAGGTGCCTTCTGGAATCATCAAACAAATGAATTTTATTGGGTAGATATTTTAGGTAAGAAACTGCACATTTACAATCCGGAAACAAAAACCAATTACTCCTTCTCCACTCCTTCCCGAATTGGCACCGTCGTGCCTAAAAATGATTTTTCAGCAGTAGTCGCGCTGGACGATGGTATCTATCTAATCAATACCAAAACTGGCTCTCTGGAGGTGCTTTCGGAAGTAGAAAAGGATCTTACCCTCAACCGATTCAACGACGGCAAAAGCGATCCTAAAGGCAATCTTTGGGTGGGATCCATGAACTTAAAAGAAGATCGGGCCTCCGGAAGTGTTTATAAAATTTCAGAAACGGGCGAAACCACAAAAATGATCGATAGCGTGACTATCTCCAACGGCATCGTCTGGACGCAGGATCAAAAAACCATGTACTATATCGATACGCCCACGGCACAAATTCGAGCATATGACTATGATAACACAACAGCAACCATCTCTAACGAACGTGTGGCAGTAGAAGTTTCTACCGACTTGGGTTACCCCGACGGAATGGCTATCGACAGTGAAGACATGCTTTGGGTGGGACTTTGGAATGGCAACGCCGTGGCTCGTTTTAATCCGAAGACCGGCAAACTCATCTCCAAAATTGAAGTGCCTGCTCACAACGTTACTGCCTGCGCCTTCGGAGGAGACAATCTGGATAAGCTGTATATCACCACAGCAAGCGTCGATATGACGGAGGAAGAAAAAGCCAAGTATCCTTTGGCAGGTTCTGTATTCGTCGCCAATCCGGGAGTTAAAGGTGTAAAATCTCATTTCTTCGGAAATGCTAAACAGCCGGTACAATGATGATCGTGATTATGGGTGTTAGCGGATGTGGGAAAACCACAGTAGGAAAGTTATTGGCAGACGAACTGCAAATACCCTTTTACGACGCCGACGATTTCCACCCCCAATCCAATATCGAAAAAATGAAAAACGGTGTGCCGCTCGATGATTCCGATCGACTCCCATGGCTGCAAATGCTATCGACCGAGATGAACCGTTGGGAACAAGATGGCGGAGCCATACTGGCCTGTTCGGCCTTAAAAGAATCGTATCGCAAATTGCTTTCTTCCCAAACATCTGTAAATTGGGTGTATCTTCACGGTAGTTTCGATACCATCCTCGACCGTATGAAAACACGCCAACACTTTATGAAACCCGAAATGCTACAATCACAATTCGATACCCTTGAGGTTCCCTCCTATGCACTTGAATTGGATATAACCAAGAATCCTGAGGAACTAGTAGCCGAAATTCAATCTAAATTTTCACCATCATGAGCAAATCGGAATTTGGGATCATAGGACTTGGAGTGATGGGTCGCAGCTTGGCCAAAAACTTGTTGGGCAAAGGCGTAAAGCTTTCGGTTTACAATCGAGCCGAAGATAATTTGGTAACTCCCTTCCTTTCCGATCTAAATTCTGAACACATTCAAGGCTTTACGCAACTCGACAAATTCGTTGAAAGTCTGGAAACACCTCGCAAGATACTTTTAATGGTTACTGCAGGTGAAGTGGTTGATATGGTTATAAATCAGTTACTTAAAAAATTAAAAGAAGGTGATATCATCATAGATGGAGGTAATTCGCATTACAAAGACACCCTCCGAAGAATCCAATATTTAAAAGTCGATCAACTTCATTATATCGGTTTGGGCGTTTCGGGTGGCGAACAGGGTGCATTGCATGGTCCCTCCCTTATGGCAGGTGGGGATTCTGCTGCATATCGGTTAATTGCTCCCTTTCTCAGTTTGTTGGCAGCACCTGATAAAATGGATGAGCCTTGTACCACCTTGGTAGGCCCTGAAGGCAGCGGACACTTCGTGAAAATGATTCACAATGGTATCGAATATGCCGAAATGCAGCTCCTTGCCGAGTTATACGC
>JABDKT010000203.1 GCA_013002065.1 Flavobacteriaceae bacterium | reverse complement strand
GGTTTGATCTGCTTTAAAGATAAACTCATCATCCTTCACATTGAAATTTTCTGATATATCAAAAGTTCCGGAATCGTTCGTCAAAACAGCATTGGATATACGCCAGGTTTTTGAGTCACCGTTGGAGATTGATTGAGTGGTCTCTTGCCTCTGAACTTCCAAAGTTGGTTCAGGATCTGTGTGAAGAGGTTCTTCATCTTCTCCACAAGAACTTACCATAAAGGTGAACACAGATAAGGGTAAGAATAATTTGGTAATTAGGTTGAATTTCATCGTTTTTTTGATTTTATTTTCAAATATACTGTTGTGATTTCAAACTTTTCTTACCCCTTACCGGGTATTTTTTGTTAAAACAAAAACTCCCCTCCGAAGTATCGAAGAGGAGTTTAACCTAATAATTTAATGTCGTAGAATGGCTAATTCAAATAAACTATAAAACTAGTATTAGGTGATGTCTATTAATAGACTCTTATTTAAACCCAATGTTTCACTTTTAATTATCTTTTTAACTAAAATATAACATTTTGTGAATGAGACGTCTAGAAAATTCCACCGCTGCCCGATTTTTCGTTATTATCTCTACGCTTACGAGACTTGGCTCTGTATTTTCCACCTCCAAATCGGTAGTTGAATCCAACAAAGGTGGTTCCACTCTCCCAGTTGAAAGCTCCTTCTTGTGCGAAGGGTCGTTGTCCGTCGAAAGCAAACTGCATCGTATTGAATACATCATTGTAATTAATGCTGAAAGTTCCTTTTCCATCCCAGAGATTGATTCGAGCACCTAGATTTACAAAATACATAGGTTGTACTTCAAACTGTAGGTTTTGGTTTTGTCCGCGATAGAATCCGAAAGCCGAAAGAGAGAATGTTTTAGTCACTTTGAAGTTATTGAACATTCTCAAGTTCCAAGCAGTGTTTTCTACTTCAACCTTTTCTGTAATGATATCGGCTTGAGTGGGATTTTGCCCCGGATTATCTAATCGTTCGGTAATACCTTTTTGCGTCTGATTATACAAATCGAAACTGGCATTAAAACTCCACCATTTGGTTGGGCGATAGTTTCCGGAAAGTTCTACTCCGTAGGAATTGGTGTCTTCGAAATTATCGTAAGTTAAAATGATACGGTTAAGATCGGTTCTATCTACAAACACCGCTCTGCTAATCTCGTCGGTGATTATTCTATAAAATACACCAGCAGTAATACTACCTTTTTCAAGATTTCTGGTGTAATTAGTCTCAACCGAATTCGTAAACTGAGGAACCAAACTCGTTCGTCCAAAAGAGGAAATAAGTGGAGTGGCCCATTCTCTAATGGGGTTTACTTGCTCAAGTCCGGGTCTGTCAACTCTTCGGCTGTAACTAATTTGAAATTGATTCTTTTCCGAAGGGTTATACGTCACAAATGCCGAAGGATACACTTCTATATAATCGTTGGTAAAGTTTCTCAGTACATCGTCGCCATTGGTTGTTACAGAAACATTAGGATCGGTATCGATATTACTCAGGTCATTGTTTACCACACCTTCGGTATAAGATTCTTTTGTATCGGCAATTACGTCAACCGATTCGGCACGAATACCTAATTGCACGCTCCATTTTTCCCATCCTTTGCTGTACGTAGCATAAGCCGAATAAATGTCTCGACTATAGTCGAAATCGGTTGTAGGAGATGCAATAAAGTCACCTTCCAGATTAAACGGATTCACCACAAATTGTGTCGATCCTCGCATAATATCCGAATTAAAAAGTCTTGCCTGAAGCCCTAATTCTAATTTGGTTTTGTCGGTAAGCGGATTCACATAGTCTAAATTCACAGTTAATCGATCTCTTTCAGTATTTACCATATCCACATAATCGTCGCTAAAGGCGGCACCAGCAAACCTAAAGTCGGCATCTTCGTCATTTTCGAAAAGGTTGTAATCTACTTCCAATTCTATGTTGTGGCCTTCTTTGGCAAAATCCAGTTTGTAATCAAAATTGTATTGCTGTGATTGGTTGTCCACCATATTGAAGAAATCCTGCATTTGGTTCAATGCCGCTTCGTCGTAATAGATAATATCTGTGGTACCTTCGGTGTTTCCTTCATAGAAATTCTGATTGGTAAAAACCGAGACTGTATTTTTGTCGTTGATATAATAGTCGATTCCAAATTTTGCTAGATTGGAGTTGTTCTTATCGTCAAAGCTGAAAAATTGCTCCGAGTTGTCATCTATTCTGAAAAGGTTCCCGTAATTCTCATTTTTGGAATAATTATAACCCCAACTTCCATAGAAATTAAGTTTACCATTTCGGTAATTCATATCGATGGAATTATTGAATTTTGGCTGTCGCTCGTAAGCTAGTCCGGTATTTATATTTCCGTTGAAACCAATATTTACATTCTTGTGAAGGATGATGTTCACAATTCCACTCATTCCTTCAGGGTTGTATTTAGCCGAAGGGTTGGTGATTAGCTCAATTTGCTTGATCGAAGTCGAAGGAATTTGTTTTAGTAACTGCGCCACAGGAACGTTGCTCAATTTACCATCTACCATCACGCGTACGTTCTGATTTCCACGTAGAGAAAGGGCTCCTGTTTGTTGGTCAACACTTACAGAGGGTAAATTATTCATGATATCGGATGCCGTAGGTCCCGAAGTAGTTAAATCTTTTCCAACAGTGATTACCTTTCGATCTAATTTCTGCTGAATGGTGGTACGTTCTGCGGTTACCGTTACTTCTCCAAGGGCTTCGATATCTTCCTCCAGTTCAATTCTACCCAAGTCCACATTTCTGTTACGTCGTGTAATTGTGACCTCAGTTTCATACGATTTGTATCCTATAAACTGAATGGATACCATGTTTTTACCTTCGGGAATGTCTTTTATGGTGAAATTACCATTGTCATCGGTTACACCTCCCGTTATAATATTTCCTTGTGTATCCTTGATGGCGATAGTTACATAAGGGATAGGTTCTTGGAGGGTTTTGTCAAATACGGTTCCGGTGATTTTTCCTAGTTTTTCACTTTCGGGATTGACGGCCGCAAATGAAGAAAAGCCTATAAAAAAGGCTACTAATAGAAATAAGTGTTTCATTTTTTGATTGTTTGTGATTTGATTGTCAGTTTTTTAATTTTCATGTTATACTTATTACCTTGTATAACCTAATCGCCAGTCGGGGAAGTGGGCAATTTTAATTAATATCCATAGGACGATTCTCGACGGATACTGTTACATTTTATTTCGACTTTAACAAAATTTTACAAAAAACCCGAAGTCTAGAACTTCGGGCTTTGTCTTTACTGCTATTATTAACACTAACCATCAACGTAAAATTTTTCACAGTAAAGAATAGAAATATTTCTATCCAATAGACGAAGCCAATACACTTATGTTACATTATCTTTACTTTTTAACGTAGATTTAGTATTTACCGAAATAGTTAACAAAATAACACGACTAAACCCTCATGAAAAAAACTTTAGTGTTGGGTGCGAGTACGAATCCGTCGCGCTATTCGAATATTGCGATTCATCGATTGATACAAAAGAATATACCGGTTGTAGCTGTGGGATTAAGGGAAGGTTTAGTGGGTGATGTTTTTATCTCTTCGGAAAAGGTGCTTTATCCCGAAATTGATACCGTTACCTTATACGT
>JABDKT010000190.1 GCA_013002065.1 Flavobacteriaceae bacterium | reverse complement strand
TTCAGCAGCAGCAGCTTCCAGTGTCATCCCCTTAAATTCAATTAAACAGGAAACGTCATACGCAACCACTCCCCGAATGAAAAACTCACCGCTTCCGGTGCAACTCACCGCACAAGTTTGGTTGTTGGCATAATTTCCCGAACCTATCATCGGGCTATCACCTACCCGACCCCATTTTTTGTTAGTCATTCCTCCTGTAGAGGTTCCGGCGGCGACGTTTCCATAAACATCAAGTGCGACGGCACCTACGGTCCCGAATTTTCCATCTTTCTTTACGCTATGATCTAATTGAAATCCTTCCGTGTCCTTGATTCCCTGCCATTGTTGATACCGCACCTCATCATAAAAATACTCCGGTCCCTTAATTTCATATCCCATACTTTCGGCGAACTGCATAGCACCTTCACCTGCAAGAAAAACATGGTAACTCTTATCCATGACATCACGTGCCAGGGAAATCGGATTTTTTATTCCAGTAATTAGTGAAACCGAACCAGCCTCTAAATTAGAGCCGTCCATAATCGAGGCATCCATTTCATGAGTACCCTCTGCAGTGAAAACAGAACCCTTACCCGCATTAAACAAGGGGGTGTCTTCCAAAGACTTGACTGCTGTCTCTACTGCATCTACAGCAGTTCCTCCATTGACCAGAATTTCAAATCCAGACTCTCGTGCCTCTGTTAAGGCGGCAAGATATTGCTGTTCGAGAGAATCTGTCATAAGTCCTTTTACCAGGGTTCCTGCTCCTCCATGTATCGCAATGGAATACTTTTTCATGCTTCCGAATTTAAGGTGGAAAAATACGAATTGCCTTTTAATTAATTTCGGTTCGACATAGAAGTTTTGTAGATTTATAGACTTCAACAATTTTCAACATGTCAGACCAAAAAAGACTCTTTCTCGTAGATGCCTACGCTCTTATTTTTCGAGGATACTACGCCTTTATAAAAAATCCTAGGATTAATTCTAAAGGGATGGACACCTCGGCGATCTTGGGCTTTACTAATTCGTTACTCGATGTTATCAAACGAGAACGACCAGACCACCTAGCGGTTTGTTTTGACAAAGGCGGAAGTGTGGCTCGAAATGAGATGTTCCCGGAATATAAAGCCAATCGAGATGAAACACCCGAAGCCATCCGTATAGCGGTCCCATACATTGAACGCATCTTAAAAGAAATGCAAATTCCCATCATGGTGAAAGAAGGCTACGAGGCAGACGACGTGATAGGTACCTTAGCTAAAAAAGCTGAGGTAGAGGGCTACAAAACCTTTATGGTGACTCCCGATAAAGATTTTGCTCAATTGGTTTCTGAAAACATCTTTATGTATCGCCCCGTGTTTGGAGGTGGCTACGAAACTTGGGGTATTCCCGAGGTGAAAGCCAAATTTGAAGTCGAGGATCCAGAACAAGTAATCGATTACCTCGGAATGATGGGTGATAGCGCCGATAATATCCCCGGCCTACCGGGCGTAGGAGATAAAACCGCCAAAAAGTTTATTGCACAGTTCGGTTCTATGGAAGGCCTGCTAGACAATACCGATCAATTGAAAGGCAAAATGAAGGAAAAGGTCGAAGCCAATAAAGAATTAGGTATGCTTTCCAAGGAGTTGGCGAAAATAATGTTGGACGTTCCTGTTGACTTCGATGCGAAAGATTTCGAAATGTCCGACCCCAATATTTCAGGCGTCACTGAAATTTTCGAGGAACTTGAATTTAGACGATTGACGGATAATTTCTTAAAAACGTTTACTGAAAAGGATAATTCGAGTTCAGAAAAAACAAGCGCGACTAAAACAGAACAGCCCAAATCGACTTCCTCGTCAACCGCGGGTGCCGGTCAATTTACACTCTTCGGAGGAGATGGAGAGGCAACTCAAGAAAGTGAAGTATATAGTTCTAGAAATACGATCAAAAGCACCGAACATTTTTATCAGACAGTACAACCCGGGATGGGAACTCAGCTGTTTATAAAAAACCTGTTGAATCAAAAAAGTGTTTGTTTCGATACAGAGACCACTGGACTCAACCCCATTACCGCCGAACTCGTCGGGATCGCTTTTTCTTGGGAGCCGTTTAAAGGGTTTTACATTCCTTTTCCGGCAGATCAAGACGAAGCACAGGAACTTATAGAGTTGCTTCGACCCTTTTTCGAAGATGAAGGCATCGAAAAAATTGGTCAAAATTTAAAATACGATATCAAAGTACTTCGGAAATATAAGGTGGAAGTAAAAGGAAAGCTTTTTGACACCATGTTGGCTCATTACCTTATCAATCCCGATATGCGCCATAATATGGATGTGCTTGCCGAAACCTACCTCAACTATACACCTGTTTCCATAACGGAACTCATTGGAAAAAAGGGGAAAAATCAGAAGTCCATGCGGGATGTTCCGGTGGAACAACAAACCGAATATGCCGTTGAGGATACTGACGTCACGCTCCAATTAAAAGAACATTTTCAGAACGAATTGGGAGAAGCCAATACGCAAAAGTTATTCGATGAGATTGAGGTTCCTTTGCTTCGGGTTTTAGCCGATATGGAATTGGAAGGAATCAACCTAGACGAAGATTTTTTAAAGAAACTTTCCGAAGAATTAGAAAAAGACATAAAAAAACTTGAAGGCGATATTTACAAAGAAGCCGGTGAAGAATTCAATATTGCTTCCCCAAGACAATTGGGTGAGATTCTCTTCGGAAAAATGAACCTCGTAGACAAGCCCAAGAAAACAAAAACCGGACAATACTCCACAGCCGAAGATGTACTTTCCTATCTGGCTAAAGATCACAAAATTATAAGGGATGTATTGGAATTTAGAGGACTTAGTAAACTCAAAAGCACGTATGTGGATGCACTGCCACAACAAGTTGAACCGTCAACTCAAAGGGTGCATACGAACTACGTGCAAACGGTCGCTGCCACTGGCCGACTTGCCAGTAACGATCCTAATTTACAGAACATTCCTATTCGAACCGAAAGAGGGCGTCAAGTGCGCAAGGCTTTTATTCCCAGAGATAAGGAACACGTGCTTCTCGCTGCCGATTACTCACAAATTGAGCTTCGGATTATCGCTGCCTTGAGTGAAGAGGAAAATATGATTGCTGCTTTTAAAAACGGTGAGGATATTCATGCTTCGACCGCAGCTAAAGTTTTTAATATTCCTTTGATCGAGGTAACCCGGGAGCAAAGGGGAAATGCCAAAACCGTGAATTTCGGAATAATTTATGGGGTATCGGCTTTCGGATTGAGTAACCAAACCGATCTTTCGCGAACCGAGGCAAAAGAATTGATTGATACTTATTACAAAACCTATCCCAAACTAAGGAATTTTATGAGCGAGCAGGTTGACTTTGCCCGAGATAACGGGTATGTACAAACCGTTTTGGGAAGGCGGCGCTATCTAAAGGACATCAATAGTAGAAATGCGGTGGTAAGAGGCGCTGCCGAACGAAATGCGGTAAATGCACCTATACAGGGAAGTGCGGCCGATATCATCAAAATTGCTATGATTAACATTCACAAGAAACTTTCCGAAGGAAACTTTAAAAGTAAAATGTTATTGCAAGTGCATGATGAATTGGTGTTCGATGCTTATAAACCAGAGCTCGACAAATTGAAAGATTTAATCAAATCGGAAATGGAAAATGCTCATCCCTTAGCCGTTCCATTAGATGTGGAAATTGGTTTGGGTGATAATTGGTTGGAAGCGCATTAGGGGGATCTACCTTCTAGAAAGAATTCGGTAAGCTACCTTTTTTGAATTGCCAAGTTCCAAAACATAATTACCTCGTGCAAGGTTGGGGATGTCCAATCTTATTTCATCGGATAATCCTTGTTTTTTCCATTCTATGATAAGCCTCGCATCGAGTGATAGTAATCTTATTCTATCTATCTGAATTTCTTCTAAAATTTTAAGGACGAGTTGATTGTCGAACGGATTTAAAATCTCAACCGCCTCGAATAGGTCTTCGCTTGTAATTCCCAAATCATCTACAACGGACAATTCGAAACTGCATTCAGCATCGTTTCCTGCATCGTCAATAGCCATAAAACTAATGGTATAAACTCCTGCAGTCAATTCTGTCCCCGGAGTTGGTGTTTGCGAAATATTGTCTACAGGACTGGTACAATTATCTGTAGCAGTTACATCTCCGGAGACTACAAAGTCTGGCAGCACATAGGTATTTCCGGTAAGTAATACTTCTTGGTTCGCGGGACAAGTCAGTTCCGGATTTTCCCCATCACTAACAATAATATTAAAGCTGCATACTGCAGTGTTTCCCGCAGGATCTGTAGCAGTAAATTGAACGGTAGATGACCCCAACGGAAAACTACTCCCCGAAGGTAAACCAGAAGTTTGAACTGTGGTCGCCGAACAATTGTCGGTTGCAGTAGGAGTCGAAAAAATAACAACGGCTTCGCAGCTACCCGGATCGGTAGAAATATTAATGTTTGACGGACAAGTCAGTTCCGGATCTTCATTATCTTGAACCGTAATCGTAAAGGTACAGGATGAGCTATTTCCGGCTCCATCGGTTGCGGTAAATCCAACCGAACTTGTTCCGATAGGGAAAACACTACCAGTAGGCAAGCCTGATGTTTGAGCGATCGAAAAGGCACAGTCGTCTGTGGCTGTCGCATTCGAATAAGTAACATTGGCACCGCACAATCCGGCGTCGTTGGATACCGTGATATTTGAAGGACAATTAATTACGGGTGCTGTCACATCTTGGACTTCCAACAAAAATGAATCTGAGAAAGTGGGAGTTCCTCCTACCCAAGATTCAGTTATATTGACCTCATAAAGACCTGCTGTCAATGGGTTTCCACCCGGTTCTGTTTGTGTAATCTGATCATCTAAGACACCAAAATCAGCCAAGAAGTTACGAACATCACTACCGTCTTTTTTCCAATTGAAAAAGTACATAAATGTTCCAGTACATGAAGGAGCTCTCGTTACCGTTGCGAGCAAAGCTACATTCGTATCCTCAACACAAT
>JABDKT010000180.1 GCA_013002065.1 Flavobacteriaceae bacterium | reverse complement strand
TTCCGATTCAAGTATTCTTTGAGGCGCTACAAACTTGAAAACACCAACATCAACCTTTTGTGAAAGAATAGTTTTGGATGTGTATATGGTTTTTAGAATTTTTCCATTTACTGTAGAAACAGCTCTCAAATATATGGTCACCCTATCTTCTCGGTATTGCCCAGATGTACTAATACCCAGATATCGAGCGCCCGCACCTCCGGTCAAAATATTACTATCAAAAGAAATGATGCCTCCTTCTAATAATACCCCTGCGTACAAAAGAGGAGGAAGCAAATCCCCAGATGATTCGGCTCCACCATAGGTTGCTCTGCTCGATCGTATGATTTTTCTTTCGTTTAATAAGTTAGGGAGACCTTCTCGCTCGATCGGAATGAACCAACCTGACTCCTCCATTGATCTAATTAAAATGGATGTTGCACCTTGTGTTACAGCTGTTGACCAGTTGGTGCCATTTTCGGTCATCTTATACTGGCCTGTCTGATCCCTAAACTTATAAACCGCTGCAATTACTTTTTCCTGAGGTTTAGGGAGATTTTTTAGTTCCGCATATTTGGGAGTTTCATCACCGAGTTTAGCCGATGAGGTTTTCATTGGCTGATGAACCATTGGTGTGCAAGCCACAAGGCACAATGTCCATAAGGTGATTAAAGTGGATATTTTCATGCTGGATCGAGTGAGTCAGGGCTGAAAGATTAGTAGTAGGGAACGACAATCGACGTTTCACTTCCGTCTGTAGTATTTAATAGGTAAATGTTAATGCCCGAAACACCCGAGGTAACTTCAATTTCGAAAGACCCGATGGTATAAAGACCGTCCTCAAAGCCACCGTCACCGAACGCATTTCCCACTAATTGTCGAGACAATAGATTCAAGATTTGTCGGTTAATGTTTTCCTCGAAATCTTCTAAACTAGTTCCAAAGGGTGTCAGTTGGCTTGTTTCCGTGAATTGATTCTGCTCTTGTGCAGAACTAAGCAACCAATTGTAATTAAAAGTATCTCCACCAAACGCCGGGTTAATAGGCTTGTAAACAAAATCCTGACCATTCAGATGAAAAGTCAGGGCAAATAGTACGAGAGTGTATAATAGTCTAAATAGCTTCATTACATTATGTGATTAGTAAATTCCAGTTCCTGACATATCCGCCCCTTGTAGCTGTTGAAGCACATCCTCATAGGTCAAAATATGATTCCTGAGGAGACTGGTAGTATAGTTAGAAAGCAAGATTAGGTCTTCATATTTCGGCTGCAGAAAGCTCTCAAAAACAAGTAAGTCATTCACGAAAATTTGAACTTGTGTACTGTTAGCTCTAGCAGGTCTTTCCTTAATATATATGGTGAAAGACTCGTCAGTTTTTGGCCAAACCCATTGCGTAAAAAATATTTCATAAAAATCCCTTCCCGCTTTGGAAATGGTTTCATCAACAATTAACTCATCAATCTCAATTAAAATATCCTCGGTGATCGCATCCTCTGTTTGCGCTTTTCCGGGTAGTGATATAAAGATCAAAAAAAACGTAATTATCGCAAGTCGTGTCACTTAGTAAATGTAGCTTTTTTTGCTTCAACCGTACACTACAATTCAGAATCGATATTCTAGATAATCATCCAACTAACGACGGCTCTCAAGATTTAATCAATCAATCAACCCTTCTTTGGCCATAAGTTGGACTGCCTCCCTAATATCATTCGCATTTTTACCATTTGCTCGCGGAAGGGTTATCAGTCTCCTTTTGATTTTTCCTTTTGCATTTTTAAATCTTACTTCAAAAAATGGGTAACCAAATACGCTATTTGATTTAACATACTTTACTTCTCTGATTGCTTCACGGAGGATGATTGGATGAATCGTATTATTAAGGTTGTTCAAAATTCCATAAAACAGATATCCTCCGATTACTGAAAAAAGTATGGCCCAAAACCACTGATCTTTAAGGAAATTGAGGTATGCGAAAAAAAAAGCCGTTAATGTGAAAGCTCCAAACAAAACTAACAAGCGAACCATTCTGCCGTTACCAGCAATATCTCCCATACGGCCATAGAAGCCAGAGTGGGTGAACACAATCCGATCAGGCATCACATGGCAAAATCCGTTTTTAGTTCGAAACTTTCGTGTTCTGGACATTCAATTAAGTTTAAAACCTAAGTTACAATTTTTGGGTATTTGGTTTCGAAATAACCCATGCCTTATCTTAATAAAATTACATCTATATGTACATGATTATTATTAAAAAATCCAATGGTAGAAAAATAGTTTAACTGGTTTTTACCTTTACGTTGACTAAAATGTAATATCATTTGATAACTTGGCATCCACGTATTTTACCAACTAAATTTAGCTATGAGCACAAAAATTATCTACTTAAAATTAACAGGATCCAAGCCTGATTATCAATTGCAATGGAGCTATGACCAAAGCACATGGGCGAAAGTTCAGCCTAAATCTCCTTCTACGGAAATTAAACCTGGAGATGAACTTGATTGGAATGCAGATGAAAGCATCTCTAAGATGAAAATCAAATTTGCAAAGGGAAATATTATTTCGAATAAAGATATTAGCGGTAATGACTCCAAAAATCCTAAAGGGCGAGTGAAAAATGGTGTTGGACAAGGCCTCTCAGACTCATACACCATCACTGTAAAACCTTCCGATGGTGGGTCCACTGGCGAATACGATCCAGATATCAAAACACCAAATTCAGGAGGTGGATAATAGAAACATTATTATGGTCTTAATTGGGGTCGTCATATTGACGACCCCAATGTTTGGTTTCTCACAGGATCAGATAAAGGCAGATAGCCTTAAGGAATTGATTTCTGAAGAGGTTGATTTAAATCTTAAAAATGATCTTCTTTTCAATTTTCTTCTAAATGAACAGAATAGGGATACCGTTATAAAATATTCTTTACTTCACATCGATATCCTAACGGAGTTAAATACAAAGAAAAGAGTGTCAGGAGCGTACGGTGAGTTGGCTATGGCCTATTCACAAAAAGGCATGATTAAAGAGGCAGTTGAGAATTTTCACAAAAGTTTAGAAACTGCCTTAAGTCCAATCCAGACTGGAACAGCTCACGGAAATTTGGCCTCTGCCTACCAAGGCAATAACGATTTTGAGCGTGCCGAATACCACTCTAAAAAAGCAATAACGATTTTTCGCCAAATAGATGACCAGCTGAGGCTAGGCACTTCATTGGTTTCCTTGGGCTACTTATACTATTTGGAAGAGAATTATGCGCAATCAATAATTTCGTTGAAAGAATCTGTCAAAATTTTCTCCGACACTTCTATCGCCTATAATGACTATTACTGGTCGTACGCAGCTGGCAATCTCGCGCTTTCAGAAGCTCGAAATATGGATTTAGAAATTAGCGAGAAACGAATTGATACTGTGATTCAAATTTTAGAAAAGTACCAAGATGAATATGCCATCTCCGACTATCGAGTGCAAATGGCAATCATTTATTTTGAGAATGGACTATATGAAAAGTCATTGAAATCGGCCTTGGAAGGCGTGCAATTGGCGGAGAAGAATGATTTTAGAAAATACAAACGAGACGGCTATGAAGTACTAGCCAAACTTTATCAAGAAAAGCATGATTTTGAATCTGCTTTTGATTCATACACCAAGTTCACAGCTAACAAAGACAGCCTCACGAATGCTGATCTCACTAGACAACTCGCCAACCAACGCACCGAATTTGAAGTAGGTCAAAAGCAAATCGAAGTAGATTTGCTGACCGCCGAAAAGAAAACTCAGCAAGTGGTTCTTCTTGCTACCGCCGGTTTTGCGTTGATTCTACTAGTGTTGGCCGGGATCATTTTTAAATATTATAGAAACAAAAACAGAGTAAACAAAATCCTTGCTGAGCAACGAGACGAATTAGAGCGGCTCAATGGCACTAAAGACAAATTCTTCTCCATTATTTCCCATGACCTGCGAGGACCTGTTGCCTCTTTCCACGGCGTTAGTAGGCTTATTAAGTACTTCGTAGAATCTAAGGAAACTGACCAACTCATCGAAATAGCGGATGAGATGGACAAGTCAGTAGATCGCCTTTCCAGCTTACTCGACAACCTTTTGAATTGGGCTATGCAGCAACAAGGGCATTTCCCAAACGTGCCCGAGAAACTTAGGCTTCAAGAACTGGCAGATGAGCAAATCGCAACATTGACGAATATGGCCAACGCCAAGAAAATCAAACTGGAATCGAAGATAGACTCCCCTATTTACCTGTGGTGTGATAAAAATACCACAATGACCATCCTTCGAAACCTTCTTAATAATGCTTTAAAATTTACGCCTGAAAAAGGTTCTGTGACTCTTAGAGGATTTGAAGTCGATGGAATGGGCGAAATAAAAATCATAGACACTGGGGTTGGAATTCCGGAAGAAAAACTGAAAAAGCTGTTCCAACTGCAAGACAAGAAAAGTACGTATGGTACTTCAGGCGAAAAGGGCTTGGGATTAGGTCTTCAGCTAGTGTACGAGTTTATCGAGATGAATGGCGGCTCCATACAAGTGGAAAGTCAAGAAAGGAAAGGAACCGAGTTTATTATTCGTTTACCACTATTTGAAAGTGTTGGTGAAACGGTGGACAAATAGAATTACTTCTGCTTTTTTCTAAGCTTGGTTAGGCGTTCCTGATCTACCTTCAAATCATTGATCTCCGCAGCTCGACCGCCTTTGTCTTGTAGCATAAAGATCGTGGATTCGATCTCATCTAGTGCTTCCTGGTATTTCTCCAGCTTCACACAGATTTCGATTTTAAGATTCCGTGCCCACTCTGACTGAGGGTCAAGCTGAATGGCTCTATTGGCCAAGTCCAATGCTGTAATCAAATCCGTATCTCTGCTGAGGAGGAAAGATGCACCACCTGCATAATCATCTGCCACCGTATTTTTTCCCGTAAGTAAATTGGATTTAATCTGCGTATTGACCTCCTCGTTTGTGGTGGTTTTAATAAGAAAACTTACCTGAGTCCTTTCCCATGAAAAAGTGACAAGTGCATTATTATCCAGCATTTCAATATCAAAGGTCATTGTCTCGTAAAAGCGCTTGGTTTTTACTGGTTTGACAATAAACTGAATCACATCATTTACTGAGGAATAATCGCTACTTCCATAAAGAGTAGTGTCCGTGTTGATCATGAAGGACCATTCTGTTGGCGTGGGCTTTGTATAAAGGCTGTATGTGCCGGCTGGTATCTCCTGATCGAAAATCTTCACCGACCTATCGAAACTGATCTTGGTGCAAGCTCCTGCTCCAATACGCCAGACCTCACTCCAAGGCACCAACTCTCCAAAAATAATTCTTCCACGAACTGAAGGACGCTCATATTCGATTTTAAAAGTGGTGTTGCCAATGACCTGCTC
>JABDKT010000101.1 GCA_013002065.1 Flavobacteriaceae bacterium | reverse complement strand
CGGTTAATTCGAAAAAAATAAAAATTTGTTCCCACGCATGGATTGGCATGAATGCCATCATTTTAAAGGCGTAACAGTTGGAGAAGGGGCTATTGTCGGGGCTGGTAGTGTTGTCACCAAAGATGTTCCGCCATGGACAGTAGTTGCCGGGAATCCGGCCGTGGTTATTAAAGAACTTGATCAAGAACTCAGAACGAAATGAAAATCTTAATTATTGGTTCAAAAGGATTTATTGGTTCTCACTGTGTACGTCACTTCGAGAGGGCTCATGAGGTGTATCAGTGTGATGTGGTTACAGATTATAACACAAAAAATTACTTCGTGTTAGACGCTACTAATGCCAATTTCGACGAAGTATTTAAATTGGTTGAATTTGACGTATGTATCAATTGTTCAGGCGCTGCCAGTGTTCCAGATTCCATTAAAAATCCACAACGGGATTTTAATTTGAATGTGGCCAATGTTTTTAAACAGTTAGACTGCTTGCGAAAATACAACTCGACGTGTAAGTATATCAATTTATCCAGTGCTGCAGTTTATGGTAATCCACGGTACTTGCCTGTCGATGAAGCACATCCATTAGATCCAATTTCCCCTTATGGAGTTCATAAAAAAATGGCCGAGGATGTTTGTAAAGAATTTTATGAAAGTTTTGAAATTGCTACCTGCTCGCTTCGTATTTTTTCCGCCTATGGACCTGGTTTACAAAAACAGTTGTTTTGGGATTTATATAAAAAGCACGCGAATTCTACGCTTGTGAAACTCCATGGTACGGGCAATGAGAGTCGGGATTTTATTTATATTTCGGACCTTGTTAATGTTATAGATTTGGTAATTCTGAAATCAGATTTTAATGGAGATTTGATCAATGTTGCAAATGCCGTTGAAATAAAGATTAGCGAGGCAGTTTCAAAATTTTATGAGCTTTTTGATTCCAAGGTGGCATTCGAATTTGGCGGGGAGCTACGGGCTGGAGATCCTATAAATTGGGTGGCCGACACATCAAGATTAAAGGAAATGGGTTATAATAGCCGCGTTTCGTTGGATCAGGGACTGAAAAACTATTTGAAATGGCTCAACGAAATCGCGTAGGCTTGGTTTTCACTTATAATGAGAGCTGGATTGGAGGTGTTTATTATTTTTTGAATTTGGTAAGCTCCTTAAACCTGGTTCATGATGTAAATAAGCCTGTTATAAGTATAATTTCAAGAAATAGAGAGAGCTATGATTTCTTGAAAAAACAAACAAATTACCCTTATTTAGAATATTATTACGAGTCTAAATCCCTTTCTTTGTTTCATAAAGGTGTCAATAGGGGACTAAAACTATTGAATTTACCGAAAGCTTTTAACTCAAGGGTAAATAGAGGTGAACTTGACATGATTTACCAATATTACGCTGATTCTTCAATTGAGATGAATCCAAAGGTTTATTGGATTCCCGATTTTCAAGAAAAATTTCTTCCAAAATTTTTCAGCGCGGAAGAAATTAAACAGAGACAAGATTTATACGAGCAAATCGCCGACCAAGGACAACATGTCGCTTTTAGTAGTTATAATGCTCTAAGTCATTTCGAGACCTTTTTTCCAAATTCCAAGATTCAAAAACATGTGCTTCAATTTGCGGTTACACATCCAGATTATAAGTTAGAAGAAGCTAAAGCTATTCGCGGTAAGCACAATTTACCAGAACGTTATTTCTTTACACCTAATCAGTTTTGGGAACATAAAAATCATAAGGTCGTTCTAAAATCCGTAAAATATTTAAAAGATAAAGGCATTGAAATTGTTGTTGCATTTTCTGGAAATGAAAATGATTATCGAAATAAAGATTATCTAGATAGCTTAAAGGATTATATTAGGATCAACAACTTAAGTGAGCAAATTTATTTTTTAGGGTTTTTACCTAGAATTGATCAATTAACTTTAATGAAAAATGCAATTTCAATTATCCAACCTTCACTTTTTGAAGGTTGGAGTACGGTGGTTGAGGATGCAAAGGCTTTGAATAGCTACCTAATTTTATCTAATTTGGAAGTTCACAAGGAACAAATAGATGTCAATGTCACTTTCTTTGATCCAAAAAATGAAATTGAATTGGCTGTAATTTTAGAAAAGTATTCAAAGGAAGACGCCACTGTAGTGATTAAAAATTATACAGAGAATATAGTTCGTTTTGGTAATTCTTTTATTGCATTGATAGAAAAAATAACTAGTTAGAAAGGGAAATAAACCTGTCGAATATGGCTGAATATCCATTATTGTCGATTATTATTCCGACGTACAATTCTGAAGCAACAATAGCCGATACTTTGGATAGTATTTGTCGGCAGACATTCAAGAATATTGAGGTTCTTGTGTTAGATGGACTGTCTTCAGATGCGACCTGCGATATTATTCGTGACTATTCGGACAATAACCCTAATATTAGATTGATTTCTGAAAAGGATTCTGGAGTTTATGATGCAATGAACAAAGGGGTTACGATTTCGAAGGGAGAGTATTTGTATTTTTTAGGAAGTGATGATGTATTTTTTGAAGAAGATACCCTGGAGAAATTATTTAATGAAGTTTCGCCAGATGTAGATGTGTTTTATGGGGATGTATTGTTCAAAAATAGTAAGCGCGTGTATTCGGGGGAATCGAATTTAGAGAAATTGATATACGATCAAATTAGCATTTGTCATCAAGCTATTTTTTATTCAAAAAGAACCTTCGATTTAGTTGGGATCTATGACCTAAAGTACTTTATTCATGCTGATTACGATTTTAATATACGATGCTTCAGAAACAAGGAATTGAAGATTCAATATATCGATCAAGTTATTGCGATATTTAATGAAAGTGGATTAAGTGGCGTGAATTCTAATGCCGATGGATTTCATACCGACTTAACTCATCAAAATATTAGAGAGAAGTGCGATGTTGTTACTTTATTTTATGAAAATGAAACCCTAAAGAAAGAGATTATGAGGCTTGAAAATTCAAGAAATATTAGATTAGGGAAGCAAATTTTGGCACCCTTCCGTTTTATAAAGAGAACACTATTTAAATAGTATCTTTCATGCCGTTAAAAAAAATACCTTTGTTATCAGTTATCATTCCAACTTTTAATTCTTACAAGACCTTTTCAATTTTATTAGATAGCATTGCTCAACAAATCCATAAAAATGTTGAAGTTATTGTCATGGATGGGATGTCTAGAGACAATACGATAGAAATAGCCGAAGCCTATAAGTCTCAAATTCCTGGATTAAAGATCTTTCGGGAGAAGGATAACGGCATCTACGATGCCATGAACAAAGCCATGGATAAAGCCAGCGGTGAATGGATCATTTTTTTGGGGAGTGACGATAAATTTCACAGTAATGAAGTGTTGGAAACGCTTTCAGAAACCCTTAAAAGCTCCAGGGCCCATGTTGTATATGGGAACGCAAAGATCAGTGGTGATACCGGCTGGGCAAAGGACGGGGATATATATGATGGTAAATTCGATCTTCCCAAATTACTCAACCGGAATATATGCCATCAGGCAATGTTTTACCGAAGATCATTTATCCGGGCGGAGATAGGAACTTTCAATACCGATTACAAGAAGAGTTCCGATTGGGATTTTAATCTGCGATGCTGGGCAAAGGAACCTTTCGAATATGTCGACCTCGTCATATCCGATTTCGCGGCGGGAGGTTTTTCAACCCATAGCAACGATACACGCATTGTGGATGATTTCGTGACAAACGTGATGCGATATTTTAATATTGGCCTCTTTCATCCTTTGATAAATAGACCTACCTTTATTTTTTATCCGAAAGTTGTTGAAAAACAAAAAAAGGAAGCTCCGCTTCGATATAAAATTCAACAGTTAAAAAGAAAACTGTTCAAGAAATTGAAGTTATAGGTAATGACTAAACATAAACATGCTGCTTTTACCATCTGTTCCAACAATTACCTGGGCCAGGCTTTGGCTTTGAAGAGATCCCTGTTAAAGCACAATCCTGAAATGAGCCTGTTCATCATACTGGTTGATAAGCTTTCCGACCAGGTTGACTATAGTATCTTTGAACCAGCCGAAATACTCCCCATCGCTGATATATCATCCATTGACTTAGAGGACCTGATCGCGCGCTATTATATCATCGAATTGAACACGGCAGTAAAGCCTTCGGTGTTTAAATTCCTGAAATCTACTTATCCGCAGATCGATGTACTCTATTATCTGGATCCCGATCTGTATTTCTACAGCAGTCTTTCCGAGACTAATGATATTCTGAAGAACAAAACGGCTGTCCTTACACCACATGTTCTAAGCCCGATCCCAAGGGATGGTCACCAACCGGAAGAAAATACCTTCCTGCGGTTTGGGGTCTATAACCTCGGATTCCTGGGCCTGAGAATGAATAGTGATATCACTACAAAATTACTGGATTGGTGGGAGGAACGAGTGATCCACTTCGGCTACGATCGTCCAAATGAGGGGTATTTTGTAGATCAGCTCTGGATGGCACATGCTCCTTTGTTTTTTGAGAATGTGGTTGTGTTGCATACTTATAGCTATAACATGGCACCCTGGAATTTGCATGAACGACATGTAACTTCTGTTGATGGAGAGAATGTCTCGCTCAATGACGGATCGCAACTTGTGTTCTACCATTTCAGTAAGCTTTCCGATGATAAAAACGCCATTTCCCGGGAGTACGACCGATATGTTTTAGATGATTTTCCGTTATTGAAAGCGATGTATACTGAGTACAAGGAAATACTGAAGACTTGTAACTATTCGGAATACAAACAGATTCCAATCGCCTATCCAGTAAAATTGAATTTGAAACCCGAGCCCAAGCAATACAGTCTGTTCGGGAAACTTCTTCGTAAGATCGGTTGGCGAATGATCCGTTGGTCGGAGAATTGATATTAACAAATAGCCTGTCTGAGATTATTCTCCGTATTCATACATAAAATAATCGATCTCTTCACGGTACAGTTTATAGATGAGGTCTTTGGTTTCTTCCGTATAATTTTCAGTATAGTGACCATAATTTCGAACCAATAATTTAGGTAATTCCGGATCAGCGATTCCTAACCTTTCAGCCACAAAATTGAAATCCTCCTGCAGTCGTTCAAACCTGCCTATAAAATCCATTGCTACTATTCCTTTGTTATTCTGAATGAAATACAATTGCGAAAAAGTGGTGTGATCGATTTTCTCTGTCAGGAATTGCAAATAGCTATAATTAGGATCTTCTATCTTATATTGAGCCTTCATGTGCTCATCCCGCATCACATTAGCATACCAGGAATACATACGGGACCAGGTATTTCGAACGAAAGTAAATTTATAGAAACTATCGAATTCCTGCTTAGTGAGTTCAGGGGATAGGGCTTTTTTCAGATAGGCCCCTGTGCGTCCGAGTTTACCTACTTTCAGCGCATACAGGCTCGTTCGCAAATGATTTCTGCGGTTCGTTAACGCTTCGATCTCTCTCAAGGTTCGGTGATCCTGAACATCCTTTTCCAATGATATAAAATGCCCCAGTTTTTTTTCAATGCTGGTGCCTCCGGTTTTAAAGTTGTGTATAAAAATGAATTTTTTCTCCCTGGATATCATGAAACAGGCGTTTTAAAGCCTCTAATTAGGCGCTGTAAATACATATTAATAAAGTATATTTACACGTGAGGCCCTGCTGTATCTTAAATACTCCGAAAGATAAAATTAATAATATAAAGAAGCTCCATTCATGCCTAAAATTTCTGTTGTCACTGTAAACTACAACAATGCCGAAGGGCTTAGGCAAACTATCCAAAGTGTGATAGAACAGGAACAGGATGAGGTTGAATATATTGTCATAGATGGGAATTCCGGGGACGGTAGTGCAGCAGTGATAAGGGAATTCGAATCCAACGTCGATCACTGGATATCGGAACGGGATAAAGGTGTCTATGAAGCCATGAATAAAGGTATCGACATGGCTACCGGTGACTATGTTCTATTCTTGAATAGCGGTGATATATTCTATAACGATAATGTATTGAATGAGGTTGCGCCCATTCTATCAGGTGATCTGGATATATATTACGGCAATCTCGTCTTTTCACATTCCGGTAAGGATATGATACGTGAATATCCGAAGAGTTTTGATTTCGGGTATTTCCTGGAGCGATCACTTCCGCATCCCGGCTCGTTCATTAAGCGTTCATTATTCGATCGAATTTTCAAGTATTCAGAAAATTATCGAATAGTTTCAGATTGGGAATTCTTTATCTGCGCGATCTTAAAGGAAAAAGTAACGCACCGTCATTTGGATAAAGTGATCTCAACATTCGAATTGGATGGAATGTCCAACGACCCCAAGAATAAAGCCTTTATCGAAGAGGAACGTGAACAGGTGATCAGAAAACATTTCCCTGAACGATATAGCGAATACAAGAAATGGCGATTGGAAAAAAGCAAAGAGGATTCAAGTGTTGGGAAAAATTCGGATTATACTTTTACCAAAAAAATAAAGAGGTGGTTAAAACGATTCAAATAGGTGCCGAATGATTCCTAAGATCATACATTATTGCTGGTTTGGCCCCGGAGAAATGCCGGAGAGCTTTCAACGGTGTTTAAAAAGTTGGAAGGAATTTTGCCCCGAATTTGAGATCAGGGAATGGAATGAAGTGACGGCAAGGGACTATTTACAAGCCTTTGCCAGGGATGCATTGCGAAAGAGAAAATACGCCTTTGCGGCAGACGCTGTACGTACGAAAGTGCTGTACGAAATGGGGGGTATCTATCTCGATACCGATATGTTGTTACTAAAGCCTATTGACGAGCTATTGGATTACAATTTTTTCACTGGGTATGAAGTACACGGAAGACCCGCCTATGGCATATTCGGAGCCATCCCAAACCATCCGCTGATAAAGGAAATGGCATCTTTTTATAAAGATGAACGTTTTAACCAATTTTCCCCACCCGTAATCACGCACACCTTTAAGGATATCATTGCCCAAAATAATTTAGGGGATAACGATCGTATCTTTGCTCCGGAAGCTTTCTATGCATTACCTTATGAACATAAGGATGAGGATTATAAGAACTTTATATCTGAAGACAGCTATGCGGTCCATCTTTGGGATCATTCCTGGAATACGGAAAAGAAAAACGGGTTCTGGCAAATGGCCCGAAACTTCAATACAGTATGTATAGATCGGTTTTTTTATGGTTACCCAAAAGCATATTTTAAACGATATGCGAAGGAATTCGGACGAAAAATGTATCATAGGATATTTAAAAGAAAGCTTACATGAAGGTGGTCCATGTAACGACATCATCTAAAGGAGGGGCGGGTATCGCGGCCTACCGCTTGCATACCGCACTCCTAAAAATTGGTGTTTCTTCGGCTTATGTTTCCTTAAATAAAACAGAGGATTTTAAAGGACGGGAGGTCAATGACGAAATCCTGTCCTATAAGAGGCCAACAGTTATAAATAAAATTCTAAGGAAATTTAACAAGGTATTTAATCCTTCGGAAGCGGATAAGATCGATGCCGGGTTTCGAGCTATCAAGGACCAATTGCATTGTGAAATTGCGACTTTGCCGTTCAGCAGGATACCTCTGGAAGACCACCCTTTGATCAAACAGGCAGATATTGTTCACTTGCATTGGGTTGCCAATATTCTTGACTACCGTAGATTTTTTTCTGAAGTAGATAAGCCCATCGTTTGGACCCTTCACGATATGAATCCGTTTATGGGATTATTTCATTATAAATTGGATGAACAACAAAACCCGATCGCTCGAGATTTGAATGATAAGATCAAGGATATAAAAAAGCAGGCGATCCGGCAGATTGCCAAAGGGGCTGTCGTAACACCTTCGCGATGGTTATTACAATCAGCTATCGAAAGTGGATCCTTTCAACATTTCAACATACACCGGTCGATCGCCAACGGTATTGATACGGCACTGTATAGTGAAACAGACAGAACAACTGCTCGAATAGTACTGGATTTGAATCCTTCTGAAAAAGTGCTACTCTTTACCGCTGCCCGACTTGAAGTGGAAAGAAAAGGGATGGGATTGTTAAAGCAGGCCCTTGAAAAGATTGACCGTGAGCTTACTATTCTTACCATGGGAAAAGGAACGCTCGAAATTTCAAACAAAAAGGTAAAAATCATACCTTTGGGCTACAGGAGCAATCCCCTGGAAATAGCAAATTGTTATGCGGCCGCCGATGTGTTTTTACTCCCGAGCCTCGAAGATAACCTGCCCAATACCATGCTGGAATCATTCGCAGCAGGAACTGCGGTGATTTCATTTTCTGTTGGAGGGATGAAAGAGCATATACAAACAGGAAGTAATGGCATCCTTGTTTCTGAAATAAATTCTGAAACATTAGCAAAAACCATTACCGAGATTTGCGACGAAAAGTACGTGTTCGACACCGATAGGATAAAGGCTTATGCCCAAGAGCATTTTAACCGGGAATCGCAGGCAAATAAATATTTGAATCTCTATCGGGATCTTTTAATCATTGAATAACAATAGCAGACTTTTTTATGAAAGTAGCATTTATAACAGGAATTACTGGACAAGATGGTGCCTATTTGAGTGAATTTTTACTGAAAAAGGGATACATCGTCCACGGACTCAAACGCCGGGCCTCCCTTTTTAATACAGATCGTATCGACCACTTGTATCAGGATCCGCATGTATCCGACCGGAATTTTGTGTTGCACTATGGAGACATGACGGACAGCACTAATTTGATCCGCCTCATCAACGAAATCAAACCCGACGAGATCTATAACCTTGCGGCTATGAGCCATGTGCAGGTATCTTTCCAGATCCCGGAGTATACTGCCAATGCCGACGGAATAGGCGCGCTGCGAATATTAGAGGCAGTCCGGTTCTTAGGCCTGGAAGAAAAAACAAAGGTTTACCAGGCGTCCACGTCGGAGCTATATGGGAAGGTTCAGGAAGTACCCCAGTCTGAAACCACTCCTTTCTATCCCAGGAGTCCCTACGGAGTGGCCAAGATGTATGCCTATTGGGCAACTGTGAATTACCGCGAGGCCTACAATATGTTTGCCTGTAACGGTATTTTGTTCAATCACGAATCACCCGTTCGCGGTGAGACCTTTGTGACCCGAAAAATAACCAGAGCCACGGCTAAGATCGCGCTGGGGCTGCAGGATAAATTTTATATTGGAAACCTGGACGCAAAGCGCGACTGGGGCCACGCCAAGGACTATGTGCGAATGATGTGGATGATACTACAGGCGGATGCACCCGAAGATTGGGTGATCGCTACCGGGGTTACTACTTCGGTGAGGGATTTTATCAAAATGGCCTTCGCCGAAATAGGTGTAACGCTGCGTTTTGAAGGCACGGGAGTTGATGAGAAGGCCTATATAGCAGCCGCAAATGACGAACGCTTCCCCCTGGAAATTGGAAAGGAAGTTTTACAGGTCGATCCCAATTATTTCAGGCCCACCGAGGTGGACCTTTTGGTTGGTGATGCCTCCAAAGCCAAGGACAAACTGGGTTGGACCCCGGATTACCAACTGGACGAACTGGTAAAAGAAATGATGGAAAGCGACCTAAAATTGATGCAAAGGGATCAATACCTTAAAGAAGGCGGATATACAACACATAATTACTACGAGTAAGGTATGGAGAAGGAGGCAAAGATCTATGTGGCCGGTCA